>NZ_BAAAPN010000038.1:0-1439 GCF_039531165.1 Nostocoides vanveenii
GTGCTGGATTTTATAATGAAGTTAGCCACCTGGCTAACATATAAAAAACGCCATGTGAATTTCATGTTATATTGAAGTTACCACTAACTCTCAATAGACAGGATGAATTCACATGACGCACTCTAACCATACCACATCAGCACGTAAGGGAAAACACTTATCTTATTCAGAGCGGTCTCAAATCGCTATTTTAAAGCAAGAAAACTATTCCAATCGTCGGATTGCTAGTGTTTTAGAACGTGCTCCACAAACAATCAATAATGAGGTGAAGCGCGGAACGGTCACACAACTTAAACGCCAAAAGCAAAAAGGAAAGGTCTATGATTACTATACTGAAGCTTATGACGCTGATGCTGGACAAGCAGCTTATGACAGACATCGTTTAAACTGTGGCCGACGGCCAAAATGGGCGGATATAGATACCTTTATAGAATGGGCCGATGATAAGATGTTGCTTGATAAATGGTCCCCTGATGCCGTGACTGGTTTTGCGTTAGAGCATGAGTTGTTTGATCGTGCCATTATTCCTAGTANCCCTGATGCCGTGACTGGTTTTGCGTTAGAGCATGAGTTGTTTGATCGTGCCATTATTCCTAGTACAACAACACTTTACAATTGGATAGATAAAGGAATCATGCGAACAACGAACCTTGATCTTTTAGAAAAGCTCTCTCGTAAACCAAAAGTGTCCTCTCTGAAGAAACGCCCAAATAAACGTATTCTCGGGCAATCGATAGACAAACGGCCTAAAGAAATTGATAGCCGTGAAACTTTTGGTCACTGGGAAATCGACACAGTCGTTGGTAATAAGGAGAAGACCGATGCCGTACTACTAACATTAGTTGAACGACAAACCCGCTTTGAAGTTATTATGAAGGTAAACGGTAAAGATCAATATTCAGTGGACGAAGCCATTTATTCTCTTCAAGAACGCGCTGGAGATGACTTTTCTACTATGTTTAAGACGATTACTTCAGATAATGGATCTGAATTTGCAGGTCTACATGAAGCGTTAAAGGATACCCTGGATGTTTATTTTAGCCATCCTTATGCATCATTTGAGCGAGGAACGAGTGAGAATCAGCATAAATTCATTCGTCGCTTCATTCCGAAAGGAAAGTCGATGGGTCAAGTTTTAGAATCACAATGCTTACGTATACAACAATGGATGAACGATTATCCCAGAAAAATATTGGATTATAAAACACCTCATGAGTGTTTCGTCAATGCCTTACGATTAGAAAAGCAAGTGGCTTAACCCGTGAGGGCTTGACAACGAGCCTCCTTCGACATGATTTTAAAGCTGTAGAGCTGGCTGAAGCCAGCTTGTCAAAAGACTATCATGTCTCAGCTCATTATCAAGCCCTCACTACACAGATAGTAACCGTCAAATATCGCATGAAATTTAGTTTTACTAAGTGGCTAACTTAAACTTGAAA
>NZ_BAAAPN010000039.1:0-2797 GCF_039531165.1 Nostocoides vanveenii
ACTCCCCAGCAGTACCGACTTCCAGCACCCCCACTGCGATTCCGACCACCGCCCGCGTCAGGCAGCCACCCCCCAGGGGTCCGATTGGCCGGTTAACAGGCAGTCCCCGACGGTCCCGATCGAGGGCGCGATCTCTTCCACCGCGAGGTGCTCGGTGAGCCGGATCGAGGTGTATTGGGCAGGTTCAGGGGGTCGTTGCAACACCGGCCTGTGTTATCGACTGTAGCTGGTCGGTGAAGACCTCGGCAGGAGTGCGCCAGCCCAGGCTTTTGCGGGGTCGACAGTTGAGGGTGATCGCGACCGCGTCGACGTCGGTTGCGTTCCAGCGGGTCAGGTCGGTGCCTTTCGGGAAGTATTGCCGCAGTAGGCCGTTGGTGTTCTCGTTGCTCGGCCGTTGCCACGGGGAGTGCGGGTCACAGAAGAAGACCGCGATCCCGGCGTCGCTGGTGAGTTGGGCGTGCCCGGCCATCTCCCCGCCTTGGTCCCAGGTCAGCGACCGGCGCAGGTGCTTGGGCAGCGTCCCGATCTGTGCGGTGATCGCCTCCCGGACAGCGTCGGCGCCGTGGCCCGCGATCGGCGGCCCGTTCTTCACGTACGGGGTGGTCCCGAAGGCCTCCATTCGGGGTAGGTGCAACCGCATCGTGTAGCGGCTGCGGCGTTCGACCAGGGTGCCGATCGCGGACTTCTCCAACCCGATAATCAGATCCCCTTCCCAATGCCCCGCGGTGGACCGGTCGGCCGCCTCCGCGGGCCGGGAGCTGATCTTCACCTCCTCGGTGACGAAGGTACGGCCGCTGCGCCTGGTGCGGGCGCGTGGCTCACGCAGCGCCCGCCCGGTCCGCAGGCACGCGGTCAGTTCCCGGTTCAGCGCGCCCCGGCCCTGGACGTACAACGACTGGTAGATCGTCTCGTGGCTGACCCGCATCGACTGGTCATCGGGGAAGTCGAGCTTGAGCCGGCACTGATCTGTTCCGGGCTCCACGCCGTGCCCCAGCGCCGGTCCTGGCGGCGACCGACCCAGGGCACGTTCGGGCCGGCGATCGGGCTCCCGTCGGCGTCGGTGACCGCCCCGGACAGCTTCGCTTGCACGTACTCGCGCAACCGGGGATTCGCCGCGAGTTTGGCCTTCTTGGGGCGCTTGGCCGCTTGCTGCGCCTTCCACTGCGCCACCGTGGCCCGATACCCCCGCTGCCCGGCACGCGTGGCCGAGTTCCGGCGCAACTCCCGCGAGATCGTCGCCGGGTCCCGACCCAGCCGACGGGCGATCTCCCGCACCCCAACGTCCTGGGCCCGCAAGATCGCGATCTCTTCCCGCTCCGTGAAGGACAGGTAACGGCCGGTCGGTTCGGTCAAGCACAGCGCGCTCATCCCACCAGCGTGTCGGAACCACCGAGACCCGACCGGCGCCGACACGCCCACCGCCACCGCGGCCTCCTCCGTCGACGCGCCCCCAGCGATCAACCGCCAGAACTCACGCTCCACCGCCCGCGACGGCACCGGCCGCCCCGGCGACCGCATCACGGGCCGCAACGCCCGATCCGCCGCCCACTGCCGACGCGCACCCGCCGGACGCTCCGGCCACGAAACTCTCGAACCCGCCACCACACACCTCCACCATCAAGGTGTTGCGACGACCACTGGAATCCGCCTTGCGAGCCGGCGTCGGAGTGATGGATCAGCTCCCCGCAGCCCACGGGGTGGCCCTCGCGGTCACGCCGCCAGATCGCCATCCGCACGGGTGTCAGCACCAGGTCGGCCTCTTTGGTCGTTTGGGCGTGCCAGCCCACGATCCGTTGGGAGAAGCAGTCCACCACGAACGCCACATAGGTGAACCCGGCCCAGGTCCGGCAGTACGTGAAGTCGGTAACCCACACCCGGTTCGGGGCGGCGGCGGTGAAGTCTCGGTTGAGCAGGTCCCCGGCCCGGCGCCCGTCCTTGCCCGGGATCGTGGTGCGGTGCTTACGGGATCGACGGATTCCGTTGTGCCGCAACGCCGTCATCGCCTCATCAACGCGACCGTAGGTTGCGCCCTGCACGCCTTCACGGGCACAACAACGCGGTCACCTTCCCTCGACCGTACAAACCCTCCGGACGCAGCCGGAACCGGCTCGTGGCCGGGTCCCACACAAACGCCAACGAAAGGATCGCGTTCATCAGGTACGCCATCGCCAGCACCTGCGCGCTGACCACCGCTCCCCGTGACCGGGCAGCCCGGTAGGTCCGCGCGGCGACCTGCACGCCCTGCTCACGCAGGACCGCACACACCGACTCGACCGCGCGCCCCGCCAGTTCCTGAGAACGGATGAAGTCCATGATCATCGGCTGCGGGGGTCGAGTTCCCCCGCAATAAAAGTTGCCGCCGACCGCAGGATCGCATTGTCCTCCTCCAGGCGGCGCACCCTGGCCTTCAAGGCCTTGATCTCCTCCCGCTCGCTGCTCGTCATCCCCTCCCGAGTGCCGGCATCGACCTGGGCCTGTCGAGCCCAGCCGCGCACCGTCTCCTTCGAGATCCCCAGCTTGGCACCGACCGCCGCGCACGTCTTGGTCAACGACCCGTACTCGACGACCTGCTCGGCCACCATCCGCACCGCCCGCTCCTTCGTCGCGGCACCAAAATGTTTGGGCATACCTGCATCCTTCCTGACCAGAAACGATGCGGCACAGATCCCCGAACGCTTCAACGGCGCCCGCATGTTGACCGTCGTTCTGGATGACGACGTGGGGGCCGTGGGCTGTCATCGGGTTTGCCGAGGAGGGGCCGTCTCGGCGTGAGTGTCGGGTTGGTGAACCTCGGCGC
>NZ_BAAAPN010000040.1:0-17889 GCF_039531165.1 Nostocoides vanveenii
ATTGGCTTTGACACCTCCTCTCCTACTCGCGTCCGTGCCTGCACCCCTTCAGCAACACGCACCCCAAACGCAACATCCGCACCTATCCGTGCAACCTCTAAGTCGTGTCAGCTCGGCCTGGATCCGGGCCGGCACCGAACTGGAGTCGACGAGCAGGACCGGGCTGGCGTTCTTGCCGGCCACCGGGGCGCCGGAGAGGGCGTCGGTGTAGATCCGGCCGGAGGCGATGAAGGCGGTCGCGACACCGGGCGCGAAGGATTTCGCCGAGATCGCGGCGGACGTCTCGAAGCGGTCGAGGCCGCTCCACCGCTCCACGCCACCCGCGGTGTAGTCCTGCAGCTTGCTCAGCACCTCGTCGTTGACCGTCGCCGGGCCGCCGAGCACGACGATCTTGCCCGGGATCAGCCGCCGCAACTCGGTCTGGACGGAGCCGGGGATCCGATCGCTGGTCACCAGAAGGATCGGGCCCTTGTCCTTGCCGGCAACGGGGGCACCGGAGAGGGCATCCGCGTAGACGGCGCCGGAGGCGACATAAGCGACGGGCACGCCGGGGGAGAAGGACTTCAGCGAGATCGCGGCCGAGGTGGCATACCGGTCAACGCCACTCCACCGCTCGACCTTGTTCAGGCCGGGGAAGTCGACGCGGATGGAGGCGCCGGACGAGGTCGTGCTGACGACCTCGAGCCGCATCAGGTTGCCGGGGCTGGTCCAGCTTTCCCCGGCCTCCATGCCGGGGTGGCGCTCGCGTGTGGACACGGGAGCGTCGGGGTGGAAGTCCAGGACCGTGGTGTTCCAGGGGGTGTCGCTGTCCAGGTCTTGATAGCGCACGATCACGCCGCCGCCGGGGTCGGTGCGCACGATCCCGCTCGGGTCGGTCCAGGCGGCGTCATCGATCCAGCTGTCCAGGCCGGCGACGGTGCGGTATTCGACGGTGTAGCGATGCCGCCCGAGGGTCACCGCGAAACCGCGCTGCCCGGTGTACGAGGTCAGCGGCCGGATGAAGGGGTATTGCGATTGGCCCGGGATCAGTTCCGGGAAGTCCGCGTCGCCGAACACGCCGAGCCGTCGCAGGTTCGCGGCCGACGGCATGCCCACCGCGCCATAGGGCGCGGCCCCCATTAGGTCCCACGGGTCGCCGCNCCATCCCCAGCCCCGCGTTGCTACCGATGCCGAAGCCGAGGGTCGCCGGCGTCATGGCCGTGGGACCGTTGAAGAAGGCGACGCCGTCGCCGTAGGTCGAGAGGCCGCGCTGGGCCAGCGTCCCGAACTGGCAGGCGCTCGTCGGCGCGAAGACGATCTCCAGGTGCTGATTGCCCCCGGTCGGCGCGGGAACCACCGCGCGAACCTGTCGTTCGATGGCGGCCACATCGCAGGTCGATTGCTCCGTCGCGGTCAAGGTGATCGCCGTCCACGGCTTGACCGGTCCCAGGGATGCGGTGATTCGCGATGCCGTGGCCGCCCGCAAGTAGCTGCTCGTATCGCGCACGGTCGTGCCCAGGGCGGCCGCGTCCAGCGGCTCGGGGGCGCTGCCACTCCAGTAGACCGGGACGACGGTCAGCGTGTGATTGCCGAGGGCGGACCGGCCGGCCGCGCCCCCCGCTTTGACCGCGTCGGCGCCCGGCGCCGGGACCTGCATCAGGGCGTGCGACCCGGTGGAACCGCCCGCGGACGTGGCCGCGCCGGCGCTCCCGGCACCCGTGGCAAGCAGGCCGCCGCCGACCAGGGCAATCGCCCCCGTCGCCAGGGCGCGACGAGCGCGCGGAGTCGATCGGTCCCCTCTGATGTGACGCATGGGGCTCACGGTACCGGCGCGGCCCGCCGAACGCGCGGCGACGCGCGCCCGGGCGGGCGAGCCGTCCCCCCTGGGGCGACCGAGCCTCGGCGCTACTTCAGGTGCCCCGCCAACGCTGCCTGCACGCCGTACGAGATGGTGTTGGGGCCACCGAGGATGACGATGCGACTCGGCTTGAGCCGGTCGATCTCGGCACCGACGGCGTCGGGCAGGGCATCGGTGTCGACCAGGAGGACCGGCGACTCCATCGTGCCGGCGACCGGCGCACCGGAGAGCGCATCGGTATAGACCCGGCCGGAGGCGATGAAGATCGTCCCACCCGGCGTGGAGTAGGCCTTCTGGGTGATGGCGGTCGAGGTCGTGAAGCGGTCGGGACCGCTCCACCGTTCGACGGACGCGGCATACGCGTGCAGCGAGGCCTCGACGGCCGGGGTGATGGTGTTGGGACCACCGAAGATCACGATCTTGGCCGGCTTGAGCCGCTGCAACTCGGTGCCGATCGCGCTCGGCAGAGCATTGGTGTCCACGAGCAACACCGGCCCCGCGCTCTTGCCGGCCACGGGCGCCCCAGAGAGGGCGTCGGTGAAGACTCGGCCGGAGGCGACATAGGCCGTCGCGACACCTGGGGCATAGGACTTCGCCGAGATGGCGGCCGAGGTGGTGAACCGGTCATCGCCGCTCCACCGCTCCACGGCTCCGCTCGTATAGGCCTTGAGTGCTGTCTCGACATCCGGCGAGATCGTGGCCGGGCCACCGAAGATGACGATCTTGCCGGGCTTGAGCCGGGTCAGTTCCGCTGCGATGACGCTCGGGATGCTCGTGCCCGACGTCAGCAGAATCGGGCCGTCGGTGTCGCCGGCTACCGGAGCCCCGGACAGCGCGTCGGTGTAGACCGATCCGGAGGCGATATAGGCGACCGAGACGCCGGCGGCATACGTCTGCGCCGAGATCGTCGCGGACGTCGCATAGCGATCCGGCCCCGACCACCGCACGACCCGGTCGAGGGCCGGGAAGGAGACGGTAACCGTGGCCCCGGTGGGGGAAGGCGCGGACACCGACAAGGCGAACGAGCCGTCCGGGCTGGTGTAGGACTCGCCGTCCCACAGGCCGGGGTGTCGCTGCGTGTCGCTGTTGACCAGATCCGGATGGAAGTCGACGACGAGGCGCGAGCGGTCGATGGCGTCTCCGGTCAGCGGTTGACGGTGGACGACGATATGGCCGCCGGGGTCCGAGACCGTGCCGAACGGCCCCGACCACTTCTTGTCATCTATCCAGGAGTCCAGCCCCGTCGGCGTGCGGTACTCGATGGAGTAGCGATAGCCCTCGAGGTCGAACCACGCACCCCGCAACCCGGCGCCGGACTCCATCGGCTTCAAGGGGAGCGCCTTCGTCGGTCCGGGCGAGATCTCGGGGTAGTCGGTGGCCGAGAGGATGCCCAACGTCGCCAAGGTGTCGGCCAGGGGCATTCCCGGCTGGCCGTAGGGGTGCGCGCTCGCAGGATCCCAGGGGTTGTTGTAGTCAACGCCCGAGCACGTGCTCGAGAGCGGGACCGCGCTCGCGCCCGAGGTGCAGTTGAGCGATCCCGCGGCCGACACCGAACCGTTGTGGGCGATCACGCGCAGGGCGATATCGGTGGTGAACGTGCCGTTGACGATGCTGTAGCCATCACCGCGCGCACTCAGGCCGAAGGTCTCCAGATCCGAGAAGGTGCATTGGGTCGTCTTGGGCAGATAGACCACCAGGTGATCCCGGGGCCCGGCCGAGCCGACGACCGCCCGCACGGCGTCATTGATCGCCTTGAGGTCGCAGGAGGTGGACTGCGCGTCGGTCAAGGTGATCTTGCTCCACCCGGGGATGCCCTCCGCCCAGCCCTGACGAACCGTCAGCGTGCCCCCCGACGCCGCCGTGTAATAGGTATTGGCCCCGTCGATGGCCGACTGGAGCGCCGCATTGTCGAGCGCCGCCGGCTTGGTGCTTCCCCAATAGACCGGCACGAGGTAGATCCCGTGTGTGCCGGTCAGCGCACGGTCACCTCCGGCCGCCGGCCCCGGCAGCACCGGTCCACCGCTCACGCTCCGCGGCACGACCCGGTCGGCCCCGGTGACCGACGCCGGCACCGCCCCCGAGGACGTATGCCGTGTGCCCCCCGACCCGCCGCCCGTCGCCGATGCGGTGGGCGCCCCCGCCAAGACGCCCGCGATCACTGCCGCCGCGCCGATGCCGACGGACCGCTTCACCCACCCATGTGTTGCCATGACCGAACGCTACCGGCCACCCCCGACGACGGCAGGGCGACGTGACCGAATGGTTGTCAAGTCGGGCCGGCCCTCACGGCCGTGACTCGGGTTGCTCCGCCCACCAGGCCAGCAGCCGCTCACGGGCCACCTCGGGGCCAACGACCCCCTCATCGAGCCGGAGGCCCAGCAGGAATTTGTAGGCGCGACCGACCAGCGGCCCGGGCGGGATCCCGAGCAGCTCGCCGATCTCGGTGCCGTCGAGTTCGGGTCGCACCTTGCCCAGCTCCTCCGCGGCGAGCAAATGCTCGATGCGAACCTCGAGCTCGTCATAGGTCGCCGCCAACCGGCGCGCCTTGCGCTGATTGCGCGTCGTGGAATCGGCCCGGGTCAAGCGGTGCAGGCGGGGCAGCAGGTCGCCCGCGTCGGTGACATAGCGGCGCACGGCCGAGTCCGTCCACTGACCGTCCCCATAACCGTGAAAGCGCAGATGCAGTTCCACCAATCGGGAGACCGCCGACACCGTCTCCTTGTCATAGCGCAAGGACCGCAACCGGGCGCGGGTCAGCTTGGCCCCGACGATCTCGTGGTGGTGGAAGGAGACCCCGCCACCGCGCTCGAAGCGTCGGGTCGCGGGCTTGCCGACATCGTGCAGCAGCGCAGCCAGGCGCAGGATCAGATCCGGCCCCGGGACCTGGGCCGGATCCGACCCGGGCGGCCCCTCCAGCTCGATGGCCTGCTCGACCACGGTCAGGGTGTGCTCGTAGACGTCCTTGTGGCGGTGGTGCTCGTCGATCTCCAACTGCAGCGCCGGCAACTCGGGCAGGACGTGATCGGCCAGGCCGGAGTCGACCAGCAACCCCAAGCCGCGGCGCGGCCACGGCGCGAGCAGGAGCTTGCTCAGCTCGTCGCGCACGCGCTCCGCCGACACGATCTCGATCGACCCGGCCATCGCCTGCATGGCTTCCGCCGCGTCGGCGGCGAGGTCGAAGCCAAGCTGCGCGGCGAAGCGCGCGGCGCGCATCATCCGCAAGGGGTCGTCGCCGAAGCTGACCTCGGGCGGTGCGGGCGTGCGGAGGCGACGTTTCTGCAGGGCGTCGTAGCCGTCATACGGATCGACGAAGGTCAGCTCCGGCAGCCGCAGGGCCATCGCATTGACGGTGAAGTCGCGCCGGTGCAGGTCGTCGTGGAGGTTGTCGCCGAAGGCGACGACGGGCTTGCGGGTGACGCGGTCATACGCATCGGCGCGATAGGTCGTGACCTCGAAGGTCGTGTTGCCCCGCAGCGCACCGATCGTGCCGTAGGCCCGGCCGACGTCCCAGGTGGTCTCGGCCCAGGGCCGCAGGATCGCCTCGATCTGCTCGGGCCGCGCACTCGTCGTGAAGTCGAAATCGGGCGAGGTCCGGCCAAGGAAGGCGTCCCGGACCGGTCCGCCGACGAGCGCCAACTCGTGGCCGGCCGCGGCGAACAACTCGCCCAGCTCGGTCAACAACGGCAGCATCGGCCCCAGATTGGCCAGGGCGCCACGCATGGCCTGCTGGCTCGGAGATTCCATGGTGCCCAACCGTATTGCCCAGGGGCGAGGCGAGCCGAACGCCACCGGGTCCGACCCCCTGGAGCGTTGTCCGCCTAAAGTGACCCCATGACCCAAGCTGCAGGTGGACGCGCCCCGCGCCGCCTGCCGGCCGTCGAGGAACGCTCCGCGGGGGGCGTGGTCGTCGACATTCAGGGCGGGGTCGCGCGGATTGCCGTCATCGCCCGCCGCAATCGTGCCGGGCGCCTGGAATGGTGCCTGCCGAAGGGTCATATCGAGGGCGCCGAGACCCTGTGCGAGACAGCGGCACGCGAGGTCGCCGAGGAGACCGGCATCGAGGCGCGGGTGCTCATCAAGCTCGGGACCATCGACTACTGGTTCGCCACCGGCGACCGGCGCGTCCATAAGTTCGTCCACCACTACCTTCTCGAGGCGGTGGGGGGCTATTTGACGATCGAGAACGACCCCGACCACGAGGCCGTCGACGTCGCCTGGCTCCCGCTCGAGCACGCGCACCGGCACCTGACCTTCCCCAACGAGCGGCGCATCGCCCGGGAGGCCTGGCAGCGCCTCGCCGGCGACGAATGACCCACGGCCGTATGCCGCGCCATCCCGTTATGGCGGCCCTCACCACGCTGCTTCTCCTGCTGGGCGTGGCCCCGTCCACCGCGACCGCGGCCACCGATCTGGCGGGGGTCCGCATCGCCGTGACGACCATGGCGCCGATGGTGGCCGGCGACGGCGACGATGTGGTGATCACCGGTCGCGTGACCAATGTCGGCAGCAACTCCATTGACGCCCCCGATGTCCAACTGCGCGGATCCTTTACGCCCCTGACCGACCGAGCCGGCGTCGCGGCCTGGGCCGCAGGCGAGGTCGCAGACACCGGCGATCTCCTCGATCACGATGCGCTGGGCGGGCGCCTGGCCCCCGGGGCGGGCGCGTCCTTCCGGGTCGTCATGAAGGACCCGGCCGCTACGGCCGGCCCGGCCTACGGCGCGCTGCCCATCAGCCTGAGCGCCGCCGGCACCCGGATCACCAGCTTCGTCACCTACCAGCGCCGCAGGGAGTACGTCCCCCTGCAGCTCGCCGTGGTCGCGCCGTTGACGCTGGCCCCCGACTCGGCGCTGGTGGGCGATTACGGGCCCGAACGGCATACGGCCTGGGAGCGGCAGCTCGGGACCGGGGGACGACTGCCGGAGCTGATCGACGCCACCGACGATCTGCCGGTGACCTGGGCGCTCGACCCGACCATCGCCGACCCGCCGGCCGAGATCCCCGCCGAGCGACCGCTCGACGATGTCGCCGGGGCAGCGTGGGACCGGATCGGTGCGGACCAGAAGGCCGAGACGGCGCTGCGCCGCTCCTTCGCCGCGCGCCTGCGCGACGACCTCGGCACCCGGCCCGCCCTCGTCCTGCCGTATGCCGATCCCGACCTGTCCGCGCTGGTCGCCACCCACCTGAATCGCTACTTCCCGGGACTGATCGCGACCGCGACTCGGGTCGCCGCCGACCTGCCCGGCCATCACCGGGTCGACGTGGCGTGGCCGGCGGACGGACTGATCGGAGGCGACCGGATAACTGCCCTGACCGCCCTCTACGGCGCTGCCCCGCTCTCGGCCGTCATCGGCGCGGGTAGCTCGCTCGGCGGCACCAATACGCCCGTCGCGGCGAATCGCGCCGCTGGTGGAACCGCGGTGCTGGCCTATGACGACGCGCTGAGCGGAGCCCTGCTCGGGCTCGCGGCGGATCCGGACGGGACGGCCACGCGGCAACTGCTGCTCGCGCAGTCGCTGGGCCTGCTCGCCGAGTTCCCGAGCACCCGCCGCAGCGTGCTGATCGCCGTTCCTCGTGGTGTGGATCCTGCGGCCACCTCGGGCTTGCATGCCGCCCTGGCCGGGCTCCTGGACGCGCCCTGGATCACCGCGACGTCCCTCGATGCCCTGCGCACCGAAACCGCGCTGGGTCCGATCGTGCCCCAGACGACGACGCCCCCGGCCGAGTCGGGTCTGCCGGCGGAGGTGCTCCCGCCCGCGGCGGCGCTGACGCCGGCTCGAGTGCGGGCGGCCACTACGGCGCTTCGGTCCATCGCCGCGATGGCGCAGGTGCGGGCGGACGGCAAGGCCAATCTCGGGCTGTGGACCGAGACCTTCCGCCAGTTGCTCGCCAGCCGCTGGCGAGACGATCCGGCGGCGCTGGGGCATGCGATCGGCCTGGTGCGCGCGGCCGGTGCCGAAGCCCGCAAGGGCGTCGCCGTGACCCCCGAGAAGATCAACTTCTTCGCCGACTCCGGACTACTGACGGTGACCGTCACCAACGATCTCGACGTCGCCGTCGACGGGGTGCGCGTGGACCTGACGCCCCTGAGCAACCGCTTCCGGCTGGAGCAGACCCCCGCGCCGGTAGACATCGGGCCACGGTCCCGGGCGAATCTGCGCATCCGGGCGACCGCGCTCGCGGCCGGCGATGTCCCGATCAAGGTGTCGCTGTCCACCCCGGACGGGCGGCGCCTAGGCGGTGACGCGACCGTGCTCGTGCGTGCCTACCCCACCGGGGCGTGGATCTACTGGGTGATCGGTGCCGCCGCCCTGCTCCTCTTTGCCGGTGGCCTGATCCGGACCCGGCGGCGTCGACGAAAGGCCGGCTCGTGAGCGACACCCCGACCGAGCGTGCCGCAGGGACCAATGCCGGGCTGGGGCGGGCGAGCGCGCTCATGGCCTCCGGCACCCTCGTCTCGCGCGTCCTGGGAGTCGTCCGGCAGAGCATGCTCGGCATCGTCATCGGCATCACTGGCCTGGCCGGTGATGCCTTCTCGGTGGCCAACACCTTGCCGAACTCGATCAACCTGCTGCTCGCCGGTGGCGTGCTCAATGCGGTCCTCGTTCCGCAGATCATCAAGGCTGCCAAGCACCCCGACGGCGGCGAGGACTATGTCAACCGCCTGCTGACCCTCTCGCTGCTGCTCATGGCCCTCACGACGGCGCTGTCGATCGCGGCCGCACCCCTGTTGGTCCGGCTATACACCCAGACCGAAAGCCCAAGCGCCCTGCACTTGGCGACGGTCTTCGCCTATCTGTGCCTGCCGCAGATCTTCTTCTACGGGCTCTACACCCTGCTCGGCAATGTGCTGAACGCCCGCAATCGTTTCACCGCCTTCATGTGGGCGCCGGCGCTCGCCAATGTCGTCTCGATTGCGGGACTCGCGCTCTTCTGGATCCTCGGCTACCCGCGCGGCGTCACCGACCCGGACGGCTGGACCACCGCAATGATCTGGGTCCTCGCCGGCACCATGACGCTCTCCATCGTGGTCCAGGGGATCTTCCTGGCGATTCCGCTGCGACGCAGCGGCTTCCGTTATCGGCCCCGCTTCGGCTTCCGCGGTGTCGGCCTGCGGTCGGCCTCGCGCGTCGCGTTGTGGTCCTTCGCCGGTATCGCGGTGGGGCAACTCGGTTTCATCGTCACCAGCAAGGTGCTCACGCGTGCGACGGACCTGGCCAACGCCCAGGGCCTGACCGCGGCGGGCAAGTTCTCCTACGACAACGCCTTCCTCCTCTTCATGCTGCCGCACTCCCTGGTCACGGTTTCCTTGACCACAGCGCTCTTCGTGCGGCTCGCCAAGGCGGCCCACGCTGGGCATACGGGCGAGGTGCTGGCCGACCTCGGTCGCGGGCTGCGGATGCCCGCCCCGCTGCTCGTGCCGATCAGCCTGGCCGGGGTGTTGTTCGCGCCGCTGGCGGTCTTCGTCTTCTTCGGCCAGTCGCGATCCGACACCCTCGCTGTGGCCCACCTGCTCACCGCGATGCTGCTAGGACTTCTGCCCTTCGGTTGGGTCTATCTTGTGCAGCGGGTCTTCTATGCGTACGAGGACGCACGCACGCCCTTCAACATCCAGGTCGTCATCACGATCATCGCGACGATCTTCAACCTGATCGGGGCCGTGCGGCCGGCCACGCAGACCGGCCTGTGGGTGGGCATCGGCCAGACCATCAGCAATGCGGTCGGCGCCGGTTGGGGATTTTGGCTGTTGCGCCGCCGCGTCGGCCGGCTGGGCCTGACCAGGGCCATGCGCACCAACATCCGGTTGGGACTGGCGAGCATCGCCGCCGGCGGTTTGACGTATGCCGTGTTGCGCGTCGTCCCCGAGTCGCTCACCACCAACCGGCTAGGGGCGCTGCTGGTCTTGGGCGTGCTCGGCTCGCTCTATCTCGCGGTGGCCTGGGCGATTGCTCACCGGATGCGGGTGCGCGAGGTCGACGATCTGGTGGCGCCGATCGCCCGGCGGCTCGCGCGCCGCTGAACCACGGACGGCGATCGGCCCGGGTTGCCGGGTCAATGCCCGGCCTTGTCGGTGTCGGACCGTAAGCTTCCCTCAAGTCGAAAAGGAGCCAATGTGACCGGCTTGCTCCCCGGTGTGGTGGTCGGTGGCCGCTACACCCTGGTTCGCTTGCTCTCCGAGCAGGGCGATGCCCAGGCGTGGGCCGTGCGTGACGACCGCTTGGACCGGTCGGTCACGCTTGTGGTGCTGCCCGACGACAGCCCCCTCGCGGCTGGGGTCTACGACGCCGCCCAGCGGGCCGCGGGCGTCGACAATCACCGGTTGGTGCGCATCCTGGATATCGCCGAGGTCGACGGCTGGGTCTATTTCGTCGAGGAGAGCCTCGAGGGGGCACGCTCGCTCACCGAGTTGGCGGGTGCCTTCGGCATGGCCGCGGAAGAAGTCCGGCGCCTGACTGGCGAAGCCGCGCTGGGGCTCGACGCCGCGCGCCGCCGCGGCCTGCATCACCTCGGCCTGACGCCGGACAATGTGCTGCGCATGCCCGACGGCTCGGTGAAGGTGGCCGGCCTGGCCACTCAGGCGGCGCTGGCCGGGCAGGATCACATCGGCGGCCGGCGCGCGCTGCGACGCGATGCCAAGGGGCTGGTGGCGCTCTCCTATGCGGGATTGACCGGTCGCTGGCCGTATGCCGGCGATGTCGGCCTTCAGCCCGCCCCCCGGGTCGTCGGTGGTGTGCCCCGCCCGTCCGAACTCGCGGTGGGCGTCCCGAACGATCTCGACACGCTGTGCCACCTGACGCTGAACCAGAACCTCGGGCCGATCTCCCCGGCCGACTATGCCGCCCAGATCGCGCCCTGGTCGGCCATGACGGTCGCCGACCAGGAAGTCCTGGCGACCACCCCGGACGCAGCCGAGCAGGCCCGCGAAGCCGACGCCGCCGCCGCGGGCGCAGACACCGTCGAGGCGGGTGAGGTTCGCCGCGCCGAGACTCCGGAGCAGAGCGCCGTCACGGCCCCGATTCCCGTCGGCCCGGGCGTGCCGGAGGCCGCGCTGGCGACGGGCGCTGCCGAGGGCGGTGGTGATCCCCACACGACCACCTCCTGGCTCGCAGGAGCAGGCGCCGCCGGGGCCACGGCGACTGGCGACCCAGGCCTGGCGGCGGGTGCAGCCGGCGTGGGCCCGACAGGCACACCTGGGACGGGGGTGACTGGCCCGACGAGCGCGGGCGGCGCCGGCTCGGTCGCCACAGCAGCGACCGCGGCCCTGGGGGGCCTGGCGGCGAGCGCCCGCAAGCTGACCGGCAGGTTCTCCCGTGGACGCGGCACCGGCGACGACGCGCCTGATGGTTCGCCGGCGGCGGGCGCCCCGTCGTCCGACGTCGCGAAGGCGCACCCGGGTTCGACACCTGACACGGTCGCCGCGCCGGCACGCGTGGTGGAGGGCACGGCAGCGCTCGGCGGGGGTGCCACGCGCGAGATCGCCACCGAGCGTCCGCATACCGAACCCCGCTACGAAGCGCCAGCCCCCCTGCTGCCCGACGAGGCCGGGGCGCCGCCGTCGAAGGCGCAGAGTCGTTTCGTGCTGACCATCTTCGCTGCCCTCACCGCGCTGGCGGGGATCGTCGGTGCGGCCGGTGCCGCGCAGATCGGCAAGGGCATCGACATCAACGCGATCCTCGGCCCGGATGCCACCCACGTCTCGACTCAAAAGCCAACGGCGGCCAGCAGCTCATCGGCTCCGAGTGGCACGGGGGAGCAGCTGGCGATCATCGGCGCAACCGGCTACGACCCCGAGGGCGGGGGCGATGAGAACAACGACCTCGCGGCCCGCGTCTACGACGAGGACGCCAACACCTACTGGCAGT
Source organism: Nostocoides vanveenii (assembly GCF_039531165.1). Classification (NCBI taxonomy): domain Bacteria; kingdom Bacillati; phylum Actinomycetota; class Actinomycetes; order Micrococcales; family Intrasporangiaceae; genus Nostocoides; species Nostocoides vanveenii. The sequence continues at coordinate 11,701 of NZ_BAAAPN010000040.1, forward strand.
CCGAGGGGTATCAGGGGCCCAAGTTCGCCGGGCTCAAGAGTGGCGTCGGCCTGGTGGTCGACATGGGGCAGGAGGTGACGCCGAGTGCGGTCACCCTGACCTTGCCCAACCCCTCCAGTGTCGAGGTCTATCTCGCCAATGAGCCGGACAAGACCGGAGCACAACTGCTGGGCACGATCGCCGGAAAGTCCGGCCAGGTGACCGTCAACTCGACATCCGGGGCTACCGGTCGCTACATCATCGTCTGGTTCACCGATGCCCCGCTCGTCGCCGACGGTCGCTACCGCGCGATGCTGGCCGAGATCACCGTGTCGGGATGACCCCCATCGAGGCCGGCCAGTCCGCGAGCGGGCGCGGGGCCGGCACGGCATACGGGGAACTCACCGACAAGGAGTTGATGGCGCGCCACAACGAAGGCGACGGGGAGGCGTTCGCCGAGCTCTTCCGGCGGCACAAGGACCGCATGTGGGGTGTCGCGATGCGCACGTGCAATAACCCCGAACTCGCGGCCGACGCCGTGCAGGATGCGTTCATCTCCGCCTTCCGGCGCGGGGCGTCCTATCGGGGGGATGCGGCGGTCACCACCTGGCTGCACCGGATCGTCGTCAACGCCTGCCTTGACCGCATCCGGCGGGAGCGGCCGACCAGTGAGTTGCCCGAGATCACGCTCGCGGACGGGAGCGACCGGCCCGGCGAGGTCGAGACGCGGCTCACCGTGCAGGCCGCCCTGGCGACGCTGCCCGAGGCGCAACGGGCCGCGCTGGTGCTCGTGGACATGTATGCCGTTCCGGTCGCCGACGCCGCCGGAATCCTCGGCGTGGCCGAAGGGACCGTCAAATCCCGGTGCTTCCGGGGTCGAGCCGCACTTGCCGAGCTGCTCGGGCGCGAAGGCAGGGAACCGAGCGTGGCCGTATGACGTCCCACCCCGTCGGCTGCCACTCTCGGCCCGGCAGAGCACAAGGGAGCAGGTCGTGAACGTCGAACCCGATTTCGGGGACACCCCGATCGAGGACGACCCCACGGGGATGCGCCGCCTGCTGGCCGCGTTGCCCGATCCCGGGCCGATGCCCGAGGACCTCACAGCGCGCATTCTCGCCGCCATCGCCAGTGAAGCGGCGGCGCGGCCCATGTCGGCCGAGCCCGTCGTTCCCGCCGTGCCCCGCAGTCACCAGGCCGTTGTCACCCCGATCACGCACCGCTCACGTCATCCCGGTGGGAGTCCGGCCAGCCTGCGTTGGCTCGCCGCCGCCGCCGCCGTCGGGGTGATGGGGGCTGGGGGGTTCGGTGTGGTGCGCATGCTGGCCCATGGCCTCAGCGGCAGCGCGACGGGCGGCGCAGCTCTGAGCTCCCCGGCCGCCGGACAGTCCGAGAATCCGGAGCGCGCCTCGGATACCTCGAGCACCTCGCCGGCCCTCGGCCCGGGGCCGGCAGTCAAGGTGGCCAGCTCCGGGACCGACTACACGGCGGCCGGCCTGGCCGATCAAGCGGCTCCGCTGCTGCGCGCGGAGGACTCGGTCGGCTCGTTCGGGGAACGCCCCGAGATCGCCACACCGGAACGCGCCCAGGCGTGCGCCAAGGCGCTCGGGGTCGGCGTGATCACGGAACTGCGCGTGGACAATGCGCGGTTCCAGGGCGAGCCGGCGGCCGTGCTGGTGGTCAAGGGCGCAAGCGGCTGGCAGGCGTATGCCGTCCCTGTCACCTGCGGTGACGGCACGCCGGTGACGGCGTTGGCGGGGCCTGTCCCGGTGGGGTGACCGGGCGGCATACGGGCTGATTGCGCGCGGGGCGGTGCGCGGAACAAACTGCACCTAGGATCGGTTCACCAAAGCAAAGCCCGCCGTGACCCCGGTCCGCGGGCGTGCCAGCAGTCATCGATCCCGAAGGGCTGATTTCGTGTCCAGCGAGGCCTCCGACGTGCGCAACGTCCTCATTATCGGCTCCGGGCCGGCCGGCTATACGGCCGCGATCTATGCCGCGCGCGCCAATCTCGAGCCGGTGCTTGTCGAGGGCGCAGTGACGGCGGGCGGCGCGTTGATGAACACCACTGAGGTCGAAAACTTCCCCGGGTTCATCGAGGGCATCATGGGCCCGGATCTGATGCTCAATATGCGCGCCCAAGCGGAACGTTTCGGCACCGAGATCATCACCGACGACGTGGTCGAGGCCGACCTCGTCGGGCCGGTCAAGACGGTCACGACCGGTGAGGGCGCCACCTATCGGGCGCGCGCGGTCATCCTGGCGATGGGCTCGGCCTATCGGGAGCTCGGCCTGCCGGACGAGAAGCGGCTCTCGGGACACGGCGTCAGCTGGTGCGCCACCTGTGACGGCTTCTTCTTCCGCGACCAGGACATCGTCGTCGTCGGTGGCGGCGACTCGGCCATGGAGGAGGCGACCTTCCTGACCAAGTTCGCCCGGTCGGTGACCATCGTGCACCGGCGCGATGAGCTGCGGGCGAGCAAGATCATGGCTGAGCGCGCGATGTCGAACCCCAAGATCTCCTTCGCCTGGAATAGCGCGGTCGAGGCGATTCACGGCACCGACAAGGTGACCGGCCTGACGCTGCGCGACACCGTGACCGGCGCGACTCGCGAGATCCCCGCGACCGGGTTGTTCGTCGCCGTGGGTCACGATCCGCGCAGTGAGCTCGTCAGGGGTGTCGTCGGCCTGGACGACGAGGGCTATGTCCTGGTCGAGGGCCGCACCTCCCTGACCGACGTCGAGGGAGTTTTCGCCTGCGGCGACCTGGTCGACCATCGCTATCGGCAGGCGATCACAGCAGCCGGGAGCGGCTGTGCCGCCGCCCTCGATGCCGAGAAGTATCTCGCCCACTGACCACCTCCACTCCGAATCTCGTTCTACCCGAAGGGAATCCGCCATGGCAGAGACCGCCGTCACCACGGATGCGACGTATGACGCCGACGTCCTGAAGTCCGCAACTCCCGTCCTTGTCGACTTCTGGGCGCCTTGGTGCGGTCCGTGCCGCGCTGTCGCGCCGATCCTGGAAGAGATCGCGCGCGACTACGGTGACAAGTTGACCGTGCTCAAGCTCAACACCGACGAGAACCCGGCCGTCACGCAGCGCTACGGCATCACGAGCATCCCGACGATGCACGTGGTCGTCGGTGGCGAGGTCGTCAAGACCTTCATCGGCGCGATGCCGAAGCCGAAGCTCCTGCGCGAGTTGGAGCCGTTCCTCGGCTGAGCGACCTCGTCGCACGACGCAAACTCCCCCAACGCCTAAAAAACGTTGGGGGAGTTGCTATTTCGGTCAGCTCTCGGGCTCGCTCGCCACGTGGCCGGCCGAGCCGGCATCGACGCCGATGGCGGTAAGGATGCGGCCCAGATCCTCGACGGTGGCGAACTCGATGGTGACCTTCCCCTTGCGCGCGCCCATGGCGATCGTGGCCCGGGTGTCGAGGTAGTCGGAGAGCAGGTTCTGGTAGTCCATGAGTTCCGGTCGCGCCGTCGTGGTTCTCGGTCGCCGCGGGGCCGACTCGGGGCCGTCCGCGTCACCCAGCGCGACGATCTCCTCCACCGACCGGACCGACAGGCCTTCAGCCACGATCCGTTGGGCCAGCCGCTCGATCGCGCCGCCGTCGGTCAGGCCGAGAAGGGCGCGGGCATGGCCGGCGGAGAGGACCCCGGCGGCGACGCGTCGTTGAACGAGGGGCGGGAGCCGCAACAGACGCAGGGTGTTGCTGACCTGGGGCCGGGAGCGTCCGATCCGGCTGGCGAGTTCTTCCTGCGTGCACCCGAAGTCATCGAGTAGTTGCCGGTAGGCCGCGGCCTCCTCGAGCGGGTTGAGCTGGCTGCGGTGGAGGTTCTCCAGGAGAGCGTCGCGGAGCAGGTCGTCATCGGCGGTGTCGCGGATGATTGCCGGTATGGCGCTCAGGCCCGCTTCGCCGGCCGCGCGCCATCGGCGCTCGCCCATGACCAGTTCGTAGCCGTCCGCGACGGGCCGGACCACGACCGGCTGGAGCACGCCGATGGTGGCCACGCTGGCGGTCAGTTCGGCCAGTTCGTCCTCGTCGAAGACGTGGCGCGGTTGCCGGGGGTTGGGTGTGATCGACTCGAGCGGGAGCTCAGCGAAGCTAGCGCCAGGGACCGCCACCAGACCTGGGGGCTCATCGGTCGCGGTAGGTGATGCGTGGTCAGGCGAGTCTACGGGCGGGGAGTCTTCCGAGAAATCGTTGTGGGGCAATGGCTTTGGCTCGTCGGCCGTCTGCGTGGGCTCGAAGAAGACGTCCACGGGTCGCGGCGCCGGGGCAGCGGCGGTGGGGATCAAGGCGCCCAGGCCACGGCCCAGCCCGCGTCGGCGGTCGTTCATCGGTTACGTCCTTCGTTGGGTGCGGTGGCCCGGCGGTGGGCATATTCGCGAGCGGCCGCCCGGTAGCTCAACGCCCCGGGCCCTGTGGGGTCGTAGGTGAGCACGGTCTGGCCATAACTCGGGGACTCAGAGATTCGCACGGAGCGTGGGATGGTCGAGCGAAGGACCAGATCGGGGAAGTGGGTCCGGACTTCCTGCGCGACCTGGGCCGCGAGATTGGTGCGACCGTCGTACATGGTCATCAGAATGGCGCCGATGGCCAGACGCGGATTGATCGAAGCGCGCACCAGTTCGATGGTGCGAGTCAGGGAGCTGAGGCCTTCGAGAGCGTAGTACTCACACTGGATCGGGATGAAGACCTCGTCGGCTGCGGTGAGCGCATTGAGGGTCAGCAGCCCAAGGCTTGGTGGGCAGTCGATGATGACATAGTTTGGCGCTGGACGGTTGGTTCTCCCTAGCTGGGTGCGCAGGTGCTCGATCGCCTGGCGTAGGCGAGTCTCGCGATGGGTCATTCCCACGAGTTCGATCTCCGCGCCGGCCAGGTCGATACTGCTCGGCGCGCACCAGAGGTTGCGGATGTCCGGGCACTCCTTGACGACCCGGATCAATGGCCGGCCATCGATCACAACGTCGTAAATGCCCAGGTCATCAGGCCCGTGGGGGATGGAGAGAGCCGTGCTGGCATTGCCCTGGGGATCCATGTCCACGAGGAGTACGCCGAGGCCGTCCGATGCCAGGGCGGCAGCGAGGTTGACGGCAGTTGTCGTCTTTCCAACGCCGCCCTTCTGGTTGGCCACGGCCACAATCCTCGGCTGATGTGGTAATGCCGCGCGTCTCATGTCGACGGGCGCGCGCGACTCGGTTTCACGTGAAACGGACCTGGGCTCATTGACGTCTGCCGCAGCTATGCTCGCCGTTTCACGTGAAACATCGTCGTCTGCGCCCGCCACGACTCAACTCTACGCGACCCCCTCCGCTTCTCGATCCACAGACTTCTCCCCAACTGTGGATGAATCACAGTGATGTGATTTCGGTTCGTTCGGAAAACGCGTTGGCCCACCGGAGACGGTGGTATGCGCACCGTCGGGTGGGGGTCGTCCAAGCCTCTCATCCGCACGGAGCGACAAACGCGCACATTCGCCCCCTAGGGAGCGGCCAGGAGCCGGGTGACGTGTGCTTCGAGCGGGCTGAGGTCGGCGTCGGCCGATTCGCCGGGACCGAGGGCTGTCAGGTCGGCGCTGGGCAGGCTTCGCCCGTCGTCTGTGAGGCCGAGGTGATTACTCGGGTAGCTGGTGTGGGTGCGGCCGACGGGGTCGGTCCAGGTGACGGTTCGGTCGGGGTGGATCGCGGCCTGCCAGCCGGGTGTCTGATTGAGGCGGTGGTGTCGCCTGCACAGGGCTATCAGGTTCGCTGGGGTGGTGGGCCCGCCGGGCGAGGAGATCACGTGGTCGAGGTCGCAGATGCGGGAGCTGATCGCGCAGCCGGGGAAGCGGTGAAGCGTTCGGGTTTCAATGCCGCCTTCATGCTGGCTGCTCCTCGTGGGTGAGGGCAGCGTAGTGGGCTTGCTCGTGCTCGATGGGTGGGACGTGGCCGAAGCTGGAGTGGAGCCTGGTGGTGTTGTACCACTCGACCCATCCAGCGGTCGCGTACTCGACGTCGGAGGCTGTCTTCCAGGGTCCGTCGTGGAACACGTCGGTGTCGAAGCACTCGGTCTTGAACAGGCCGATGATGCTCTCCATCAGGGCGTTGTCGTACGCTTAACCGGCTAATCGCAGCGGATTTCTTTCCGGTTCGGCCCTTTTCGTTGTTTGCCTCACATGGCGGTCGGGTGTGTCGCGGTGTCGTCGATCAGGGCGGTGAGG
>NZ_BAAAPN010000041.1:0-18923 GCF_039531165.1 Nostocoides vanveenii
CCCTATCAGCGGTCGGCCAACGCCACCGAGCCCGGTGACAACACCCCCCGGATCATCGACGACAGGGGCAGTAAGTCATGCCGGACTCAGCGACCGAGATCCTCATGTCGAGGACCCATCACGAAGGTAACGGGGCTCAGCCTTCTCGCCCGATGCCACAAACCCCTTGTTTGCATGGGAACACTTCCCGCGCAGACAAGGGGTTTGCCAGGCGTATGAGCGGCTCAGGGCAGCTTTCCCGGTCCCGGCCCGAAGTTGTGCTCGGCGTGAAGTTTGCCGTCGGTCCCGCGGTGCAGGGTCTCGGGCAGGTGCTCATCGTCCCCGCCCCGGACATCCCGAAGCTTCTGGGCCGTCGTCTTCGCGGCGTCGCTGACGACATCGGCGACGAAGGGGGCGGCCTTGGTCTTGGCCGCTTCAGTTGCCTGGGCCACCTTGGTCTGGACGGGGTCACTCGACCAAAGCTTTGTGGCCTGGGTCTTGATCTGCTCGTATCGCTGCGTGCCGGCTCGCGCACCCAGGACATAGCCGGCTGCGGCTCCGGCCAGGAAGGAAAGCTTCGACATGGTTGGTGCTCCTTTCGAGGGGGACGGCTCGCCCGCCATCAACGGTCAGGTTCCGACCCTACTTGCGCCTAGGCTCGTCTTGGCCCCGAGCGAACGCTGGAGTGGGCGCAGTGAAGGTCGCCGCGCTAACGTATGCCCGCGCCGGTCGCGATCGGCACCACGGGAGGGCTCGCATAGTGGCCTAGTGCGGCGGTCTTGAAAACCGCTATGGCGGCAACGTCATCGTGGGTTCGAATCCCACGCCCTCCGCTCGCTTCGTTGGCGGTGGCCGTAGGACCCACCATACCGTCCGAAAGTTGAACTCGCGATGGCGGTGAACCGAGGTTAATCCGGATGTCAGCCTGACCCGCAAACCGGTGGACACGCGAACTCGTGGCACCCAACTCTCCACAGGAGGAATCCGATGTCCCGTCGACACCTTGCGGTCACCGTCACCGCAGTCGGTCTGCTCTGCTCCTCGGCCGTCGCGGCCGCCCACGCGGACAGTCCTGCGCTCGGACGGCTGAGCGGCACCTTCGATGTCACTGGGAAGGTGACACAAAGCACCAACGGTGAGCCGGTCGGGACCACATGGGTGCGCCCGTTCAAGTTTGTGCCACAGTGCGCGAGCGGAGCCTGCCCCACGATGTCGATTCGAACACGGAGCGACGGTGTCGTGGTCAAGAACCTGCTCTCGCCGACGCTCAACTCGTATAAGGGGACCAAGACCTATCTCGGTGCCTGTTTCCTCCACAATGGCACTCAGGTTGCCAATGCCTACACCTACACCGAGACCACGACGATCACGCCCATCAAGGCCGGCCCCAACGTCACCACCTTTACCGGGTCGCTCAAGTTCGTCGCGAAGCCCACTGCCATCGGCGTAGCCAAGAACTGCGGGTATAGCACGGAGACTCTTACGCTCAATCACAAGTGAGCAGCCGGCAAGCCGGCATCGAGGGACGCAACGCGTCCTTGATGGCCACGGCATCTCCGGCGACCGTCAAGCCCGCAGGCGCTCGCCCTCGCGGGCGGCGTCGCGATTGGTATCCGGACCGCGTCACCGACCCCAGGGCCGCAGATTCCAGGCTTCGGCCACCATGGACGGGTCGGCAGCGGTCGCGCCGCGATCGCGGCCGTCCAGGGCCTCGAGCATCGACTCGCGGCACGTCAACTCCGGCAGGCTCGTCCAGCGATCACGCCAGTCTTTCGGTGAGCAGTTCCAGGCGAAAGTGTCCCCGATCCGGCCGCGCGAGCGCTCGACAATCCGGTAGTACTGCACGACGCCCCAGCCCTGTGCGGCCGGGTGGAGCACCTGCTTGAGTTCATCGACCGACGTCGTGCGCCGGTTTGCATCGACCGACATGCTGTAGCACGGCAGGCGCGGGTTGTTGCACCGGCCACCGTTGACTGAGTTCGTGCTCATGGCATACGGGAAGGTGGACACGCTCGCCCGCGTGTTCACCCCGCCCGAGTATACCCGCCCGAAGGCGAACGACTTCGTCACAACGCGCTGGGCGGGCAGGTCCTGGCGGTTGTTGGGATAGTTGAAGGCGCCCCACGCGCGCGTATGCCCGTGTGCCACGAAAGCCGGCAAGGTCGCCGCGCTCTCGGCGAAGCGTTCGGCGTCGGTTTTCAGCGTGGTCATGTCGGTGTAGTTCATGCCCTGGGACACAAATCGCCAGCCGAAGACGTCGCGCAACCGGGCCAGTTCGGTCCATGACGGCTGCAGGCTCGCGGCGCTCCCGCCGACGTAACACGTCAACCCGCTCTCGGGAGTGCGGTTGACGACGACGCCGCCCACACCGAACAACCCGCGAGAGCGTAGGTCGACCGCGTTCTGGCCAAGGGTGCGCGAGCCGGCGGTGTCGGTGCAGTTCGGGTCTGCGGCAGGCTGCCACATCGACTTGCCCCACAAAATCGTGACGAAGCGCTGCCCAGCGACGGCGGCGACTTTAGCCGTGAAGCGAAGATAGGCGCGGGGACCCTTGTCCGTGGTGGCGTCCGAGGCATAGGCCGCCAGGAGATAGTTGCCGTTGCGCAAACCGCTGACGGGCAGCCGGTACGTTCCGCTGCGCAAGTCGTTCGTCGCGATGGTCGCGCCGAGCGCCGACCACGCCGAGCCATACGTCCCGCCAGTGCTCGTCACATAGTCCGTGCACATTGGCGACGAAGGCGTCGGCACCCGGCACAGCACGATGCGGACGTCCTTGATCGCCGCCGCGGATCGGAAGCTGCCGGAGAAGGTATAGGTGGAGCCCGTGATCCCGGGCCCGGGATCGAGTCCGTTGACGGTCACCACCGGAGGCGCCGCGAGGCTCGGCGCGGCCGAGGCCCCCGTGATGCCAGCGGCGATTGCCGATCCCAGGGCGAGGCTTTGACGTGCTCTCATGCCTTAATGGTGGGCCAGCGCCGCGGATCGCGCATCCCGAACAGCTGATAGTTGCCCATCAGTAGGGGAGGCAAAGCGGGCGCGGTACCGCCCCTTTGCCATCCCTACCCGGGGTAACCAGTAAAGCCTTCCGGCGGCGCGGCATACTGGCCCGGTGAGCGCCACGATCGTCGTCCTCAACGGGCCGAACCTCAACTTGCTCGGCCAGCGCGAACCGCAGTTCTACGGCGCCGACACCCTTGCCGACGTCGAGCGTCGCTGCGTCGCCGCTGCGGGTGCTCGCGGCTTCGACATCGAGTTCGCGCAAAGCAATCATGAAGGCGCCCTCATCGACATCATTCATCACTATCGAGAGGCGGCCGGATTCGTCGTCAATCTCGGGGCCTATACGCACACGTCGATCGCCTTGCGGGACGCCTTGGCCACCGTCACTGGCCCCATTGTGGAAGTTCATATTTCCAATGTGCACGCTCGGGAGAACTTCAGGCATTTGTCGTATGTCGCGCCGATCGCCTTGGGGGTGATCGCCGGTCTCGGAGTGCGGGGCTATGAGTTCGCGATCGAGGCCATCGCCGATCGGTTCGCCCCCAACTGAGTGTCCAAGGCGTGGACATTCGCCGCTGAAGAATCAGGTTACCGAGGGGTAGTTGAAGGTTGCTAATCCTTTGCCAGTCAACGGGTTTCGGAGCTACCGACACCCCTCTAGTCGTGACTCACGAGTAGGTTCAGCCTCTCCTCATCCATGGGGAGTGTGAGCGCCTACGTGATAACGCGCACACCCGTCGCAACCGTGCTAGCGTTCCCCGCGGTTGCACCGAGTTTTCTCGCAAGTCCGGTCGAACGACTCCGTCTGGCGCGTTCGGTTTGGGGGGTTTTGCCCAGCGTGGAGGGCCACGGCACCTGGGCATCCGTGAGTTGCGGATCTCCATCGGTATCCAAAGAAGGAAGATTTACCCAAATGGCACAGGGCACCGTCAAGTGGTTCAACGCCGAAAAGGGCTATGGCTTCATCGCCCAGGACGGCGGCGGCCCGGATGTGTTCGTTCACTACTCGGCCATCGACAGCAACGGCTACCGGTCCTTGGACGAGGCGCAGCGCGTCGAGTTCGAGGTCACCCAGGGTCCCAAGGGCCCGCAGGCCGAACGCGTTCGCGCCGTCTGAGACGAGTCCGCGCCGGGACTGGGACCCGGAGCTGACAACGCACATCCAAAAGTAGGCCCCTCCGATCCGTCGGAGGGGCCTACTGCGTTCTCGCCGTATTCTTCTAGACTGCGCTCGCAATGAGGCGCACGAGGGAGCGAACCGCGACGTGACCAGGGAAAAGGCCGGCCGGCATACGGCACTGGCCACGGCAGGAGAGCGCCCGAGCCGCTGGGCGCACCGCCGCCATGTCCTCTCTGGGGTCATCGGATCCTTCGTCGTCGTCGCCCTGGTGTTGGCGATTGCGGCCTACGCGAAGTTCAACAGCAACATCACCCGCATTGACGTCTCCCGCATGCTCGGCGTCCGGCCCACCACAACCGCCTCGTCGGCCGGAGCCCACACGGCCGTCAACATTCTGGTGATGGGCTCCGACACCCGGACGGGCATCGGCACCGACGCCTACGGCAAGGACACCGTCGAGGGTGGGGCGCACTCCGACACCAACCTCCTGGTGCACGTCTCGGCCGACCGCGATCGCGTCTTGGTCGTCTCGATCCCTCGTGACTCGATGACGATGGCCCCCAAGACCTGCTCGGACCCAAACTCCACGGTCGCCAATGGCGAGATCCGGCAGTGGAACTACAACTTCAATCTCGGCGGACCGGGGTGCACCATCAAGACCCTCGAGGGCCTGACCGGGATCTTTGTCGACCACTATGTCGTCATCGACTTCCGGGGCTTCCAACAGATGGTCGACGCGCTGGGCGGGGTACCCGTCTGCACGACCTCCGACATCGCCGACAAGGACGCTCAGTTCACGCTCGCTGCCGGCCACCACATCCTTGACGGCAAACAAGCCCTCGGTTATGTCCGCGTGCGCAAGACCGTCAACGACGGCAGCGATCTGAACCGGATCAAGCGGCAGCAGGCCTTCTTATCCTCGGTGGCTCAGGAGGCGACAAGCAAGGGGCTCCTGCTGCGCCCCGACAAGCTCTACGGATTTCTCAACGCGGCCACCAAATCGATCACGACCGACCCGGAGATGGGTTTCGGGACCATGACCTCGCTCGCCAACTCCGTCCGCAATCTCGGCGTCGACAAGATCGAGTTCGTGACCGTGCCGACCCAGGTCTATCCCAAGGACACCAACCGCGTCGAATGGCGCGCCAGCGCCGACAAGATCTGGAGTGCCATCCGCGCCGATCAGCCCCTGCCCGGCGCCGGCACGAAGCCGGCGGTCACCTCGTCGTCCACTCCGGAGCCGCTCACGGTCGCTCCCGACAAGATCGACGTGCGCATCAGCAATGACTCCGGCGTCGAGGGGCTGGCGTTGCAGGCGGGTGCCGCGCTCGCCGTCCAGGGCTTCCGGCTCGCGGGGTACACCAATGGCACGACCGGCGATATCACCGGCACGGTCATCGCGTATGCGCCCGGGCACAAGGATGCTGCCCGCACCGTCGCCGCGGCTTTCCCGGGCTCGACGCTGAGGGTGGACGCCGCAGTCGGCGAGACGGTCGTCGTCCGGCTCGGGCCAGGTGCCGCGAATCCGGTTGCCGTCCCGAACCGCTTGGGCTCCGACCCGCTGCCGCCGATGACCGTCTCCGCCGGACCGAGCGCAACCGACGGGCTTGAGACCCGCAAGGCCGACGCCGACATCTGCAGTTGACCCCGGCCGGTATGCCGTGCCCTCACCTGGCGGGGGCGGCCGAACCTTCCTCGGGCAGCAAGTAGGCGGCGGTGGCGAGCATGTCGAGGGTCTCGCGGGCCTCGTCGACGTTGATCAGTGAGGACATCCGTTCCGGCTTGGAGCTGGCCGTTGACAACTATGCACTACTGCACCGGTTGTGGCGCGGGGAAAATGTCACCTGGCAGGGCAAGCACCGTGCGCCGCTGTCGGGTTTCACCTCGACACCGCGGCCCCTGGACGGGTTGCCGCCCTTTGTCTGGCATAGCTCGATCCGCAGCCCGGAGATCGCCGAGCAGGCCGCCTACTACGGCGACGGCTTCTTCGCCAACCACATCTTCTGACCCAAGGAGCACACCCAGCAGATGGTGGCGCTTTACCGGCAGCGATTCGAGCACTACGGCCACGGCCGCGCCGATCAGGCGATCGTCGGGCTGGGTGGTCAGGCGTTCATTCGGAAGAACAGCCAGGACGCCATCCGCGAGTTCCGGCCGTACTTCGACCGGCCCCGGTGTATGGCGGTGGCCCGTCCCTGGAGTCGTTCATGCGGCAGACCCCTCTGACCGTCGGCAGCCCGCAAGAGGACATCGAGCGCACGCTCGGCTTCCGGGCGTATGTCGGGGATTACCAGCGCCCGCTCTCCTGATGGATCACGCCGGGCTGCCCTTGCAGACCGCGGTGGAGCAGTTGGACCATCTCCCGGGGCGTCGGCGAAGGCCCCCTGCCGGGGTGCCAGTGTCGTGCAAGTGAACCGCCAACCAGTCGCCGTCGGCCAGGACCCGCACCAAGGTCCATCGGTAATCGGGAAACGACTCGCACAGGATCTGCAGGTCGGCGACATACTCCGTGCGGGTGCGCATCCGGCCGTTGACGAGCACCTCGTCCGCGACATACGACCCGAGCTCGGACCACGCCCGCGAGTTGCATGCGGCGAGATAGCGCGCATAGCGCTCGAGCACTGTCGCCCGGTCCGCGTGCGCCATCCGCGGCTCCACCTCAGGCGTCGATCACGGCGAGGAGTTGCGCCTCGGCCTCGTGCAGGTAGTCGTCGAGTTCGCGCAGCGCGGTATGCAGGTCGCCGGCCTCCAGCAACACCACCATGCCCTCATTGCGCAATAGGAAGGGCTGGTGCAGGGCCTGGGCATCGGGTAGGCGCAGGAACGCCAGGCGCAATTCGGCCAGCACCCCCTCGAACATCGCCTCGAGGTGCACGCTGCCGCACGCCGCCACCAGGCCGCGGTGGAAATCGATATCGGCCGTACCGACGGCATCCCAATCTCCCGCGTCGGCGGCGGCCCCACCCGCAGCGACCGCATCGGCGAGTTCCCGCAGCCCCGCCGCTTGCTCGACAACCGCGCGCATCCCCAACGGCTCCACGAAGCGTCGGGTCCGGTAGATATCACGGACCTCCTGCGGCCCGGAGACCCGGACGAAGACCCCGCGATGCAAGGCATGCTCGACCAGTCGCTCGTGGCTGAGCAGTCGAAACGCCTCACGCACGGTATTGCGCGAGACCTCCAAAGCGCTGGCGATGTGCTCCTCGCGCAATTGCGTCCCCGGCCGGATCGCCCCGCCCGCAATCTGCGTCCGTAGCACCGCGGCCACCGCCTCCGCGGTGCTCTCCCGCCGCGCCAGGGGCGGCAGCGGCACCGGCATTGCACTACCGGGCACGGACACCTCCATACGGTCACGGGCTTGCGAATCGGACCAATGTACTCACCGTCCAATCACCGGATAAGACCATCTTCCCCTTGTTGAATTGCTCAACAATCCGCTAATGTCTCGCCATTCGGGGACGGCATGGTCTCCGACCGGACCTCGAAGGATCCCTATGGCCCATTCCGCGATCGCCACCGGCACGGCCCGTCCGCCGTCGTCCGTGCGCCGGATCATCGTTGCGAGCCTCATCGGTACCTCCCTGGAGTGGTACGACTTCTTCATCTATGGCACCGCCGCGGCGCTGGTCTTCAACAAGCTCTTCTTCCCCACCTTCGATTCGCTCACCGGCACCTTGCTGTCATTCACGACGTATGCCGTGGGCTTCGTCGCCCGGCCTCTGGGCGGCGTGATCTTCGGTCACTTCGGCGACAAGATCGGCCGGAAGAAAGTCCTGGTCGTCACCCTGCTGATCATGGGTCTGTCGACCTTTGCGATCGGTTTGCTGCCGACCTATGACTCCATTGGCTTCGCCGCGCCGCTGCTGCTGGTGACCCTGCGCTTCATCCAGGGCATCGGCCTGGGCGGCGAATGGGGTGGCGCGGTGCTGATGACACTGGAGAGCGGCGACCCGAAGCGGCGTGGCCTCAACGCCAGTTGGCCGCAGGTCGGCGTGCCGATTGGTCTGCTGCTCGCCAATGGCGTGCTCTCGATGATGGGTCGAGTGACCTCTGAGAGCGCCTTCAACAGCTGGGGCTGGCGAGTTCCCTTCCTGCTCAGCGGCATTCTCGTCCTCGTCGGGTTGTGGATCCGTCGCTCGCTGGAGGAGAGCCCGATGTTCGAGGAGGCCGCCGCCAAGGAGCCGGAGGCCGCTCCGGTCCTCGAGGTGCTGCGCCGCTACCCCCGCCGGGTCCTGCTCGCCATCGGCGCGCGGATCGGGGTGGACGTCGCCTTCTATACCTTCGTTCTCTTCATCACGACTTATGTCGCGACCTATCTCGAGCTGCCCAAGTCCTACGCCCTCAATGCGGTCTTCATCGCCGCCGCGGTGCAGGTCTGCGCCATCCCGCTCTTCGGTCATCTCTCGGACAAGTTCGGCCGCCGGCCCATCTACCTGGGCGGGGCGATCGGTGCCGCGATCTGGCTGCTGGTCTTCTTTAAGCTGCTGGACACCGGCCGGTTCGCTCTCATTGCCCTGGCCGCCGTGATGGCGCTGATCTTCCACGCCGCGATGTACGGCCCGCAGGCCTCCTTCATCAGCGAGATGTTCCCGACCCGGGTGCGCTACACCGGCGCCTCGATGGGCTATCAGCTCGCCGGGATCCTCGGTGGCGCGCTCGCGCCGATCATCTCCACGGCGCTGCTGAAGAAGTATGACAGCGCGTGGCCGATCGTCATCTACGTGATCGCCATGCTGGTGCTCTGCGTGATCTGCGTGCTCGCCGCCCCCGAGACGGCCCACGCCGACCTTGAGGAGGACCCCCTGCACGGCCAGCTCGCCGAGAGCGCGGGATGATCGGAGGGTGAACGCGCGGCGGGTGGACCTCAACAGCGACCTCGGCGAGAGCTTTGGGCGCTGGGTACTCGGCGACGACGACGCGATGCTGGAACTTGTCACCAGCGCCAATGTCGCGTGCGGGTTCCATGCCGGCGACCCGAGCACACTGCGTCAGGTGTGTGCTCGGGCCGCCGCCCGCGGGGTCAGTGTCGGCGCCCAGGTCAGCTATCGCGATCTGGCCGGGTTCGGCCGCCGCACCATGGACGTCGAGCCGTCCGAGTTGACCGATGAGGTCATCTACCAGATCGGGGCCCTGGACGGCATCGCCCGGGTATGCGGCACCCGCGTGCGCTACGTCAAGCCGCACGGCGCGCTCTACAACAAGGCGGCGGTCGATCCACATACGGCCGGGGCCGTCGTCGCCGCCGTGCAGGCGTATGACGCCAGCCTCCCCGTCCTCGGCCTGCCCGGCTCGGAGCTGCTCAGCGCCGCCGCGGCGGCCGGGCTGCGCACGATGGCCGAGGCCTTCGCCGATCGCGCTTATACGGCCGCGGGTCTGCTGGTCTCCCGACGGGAGCCCGGCGCGGTGTTGCACGACCCGCAGGAGATCGCCGCCCGCTGCGTCCGGCTCGTCACCGAAGGGGTGATCGTGGCGGTCGATGGCAGCGCGGTGAGCGTGCCCGCCGCCTCGATCTGCGTGCACGGAGACACCGCCGGTGCCGTGGAGATCGCCCAGGCCGTACGCCGGGCGCTCGATGCGGCCGGGGTCGAGGTGCGACCGTTCGCGTCATGAGACATCTGCTCCCAGCGGGCCACCGTGGCCTGCTCGTCGAGTGCGCCGACCTGGACGAGGTGTTGGCGCTGAATGCCGCCCTGCGGGCCGACCCGCCCGCCGGGGTCGAGGACCTGGTGCCCGCCGCCCGGACGCTGCTGCTGCGTTTCGATGCGAATACCACCCACGCCCGAGTCGCGGCGCACGTGCGGGGGGTGAACCTGGCCGATGTGCGCGCCAGCGAACCGAGCGCGCTGGTGCAGGTCCCGGTCCGGTATGACGGCGCGGACCTTCCCGAGATCGCGCAGCTCACCGGGATGAGCGAGGCGGAGGTTGTCCGCACTCATCTGGCCGGCGAATATGTGGTGGCCTTCGCTGGCTTCGCGCCCGGCTTCGCCTATATCGCCGGCGGCGACCCGCGCCTCCAGGTGCCCCGACGCGCCACTCCCCGCACCCGCGTACCTGCCGGTTCGGTGGCCCTGGCCAGCGAGTTCACCGGCATCTATCCGCGCCAGGGGCCCGGTGGGTGGCAGTTACTCGGGCATACGGACCTGGTGCTCTGGGATCTGAACCGCACGCCGCCGGCCCTGCTGACCGCCGGGACCCGGGTGCGCTTTATCGAGGCGGCTTGATGTTGGAGATCCTGCGCGCCGGGGCACTGACCACCGTCCAGGACCTCGGGCGGATCGGGTCCGCGTACCTCGGCGTCGGCCGGTCCGGGGCCCTCGACCGCCCCAGCCTGCGCCTGGCCAATCGCTTGGTCGGCAACCCCGAGGATGCCGCCGGGCTGGAAGTCACCTTCGGCGGGCTCGCCGTCCGCGCTGGCTGCGACCTGCTGCTGGCCACGGCCGGGGCCCCCACCCCGGTGCACATCGACGGACGCGCCCACGACGCCTGCGCGCCCCTGCACCTGCGCGCCGGGCAGGTCCTGGAACTCGGCCGGCCGGACTGCGGAGTCCGGACGTATGTCGCGATCCGCGGCGGGATAGATGTGCCCCCGGTGCTCGGCTCGCGCGCCACCGACCTGCTCTCCGGCATCGGGCCGGCGCGCCTGGGCGATGGTGACCGCATACCCCTGGGCACCCCGAACGGTCCGATCCCCGGCGTCGACCATGTCGCCCAACGCTCCCTGCCACCCGTGGTGGAACTGCGCGTGGTCCCCGGCCCCCGCGCCGACTGGTTCACCGCCGCCGCACGGCGCACATTCGGGGAGACCACGTATGCCGTGACGGCGCACGCCGACCGCATCGGCGTGCGCCTGACCGGGCCGGCCCTGGAGCGCAGCCGGACCGAGGAACTGCTCTCCGAGGGCCTGGTGGAGGGTGCGGTCCAGGTCCCGGCCGATGGCCAACCGCTGATCTTCCTCGCCGACCACCCGGTCACCGGGGGCTATCCGGTGATCGCGGTCGTCCATCCCGACGACCTGCCATACGCCGGGCAGGTACGACCCGGCCAGTCGGTGCGCTTCCGGTGGCAGGCGCCGATCTCGGTACCGCAGTAGCGGCCGCAACCGGGCCCGCCCCCGGTCGCGCGCGTGGCCTTGGGAGGGAACGTGCACCTTCGCACCAGAAATGTTCTCTCCCGAAGCCACAGGAAGTGGCACTGGGCGGGAAAGTTGAGGTCTGGGATAACCCCGCACCCACGCCCCGGCGGGCGGCGCTACGGTGAAGCGCACCCCGCTCGCCCAGCTTGCGGGAGGTGACCGTGGCGGAGTTTGCGCAGCCCCGCCCGACGGCGGATCCGCCGGTGATCCCGGCTGCGTCCGCTCGCTCGTGGTCGGCCGCGCGTGGACCCGGGAGCACGCCGGCATACCTCGAACGCCCCGCCTTTGTCACCGGACTGACCCGGGCGGCCGCCATCGCGATGACCTGTGCCCTGGCGGTGGCCGTGATCCGGCTACCCGGGTCGCGGTCGGACTATCCCCTCCGGCAGACGCTGCCGCTGCTGGCCCTGCTCACCGCTCCGAGCGACGGGCTGGCCGTGCGTGCCGTGCGCGCACCCACGGATATCCGGCCGCTGCAGGTATGCGGCGTCACGGCCCACCTCACGATGGTCGTCCATTTGCTGTGGGGCCCGCGCCCCCTGAGCATGGGCCCGCCGAGCCACTGATCGCACCGCTGCTGGTCGGGGCCGCCGGCGCCATTGCCGACTTCGGCCCGGCCCGCGGCGCCGGTGCGGCAGCAGTGCTCAGCGGGGCGATGAGTACGCCGCACCTCCTCGACGGACGATGGATTGGTACTTCGGGATGAAGGGCCACATCGGTGTCGACGCGGGGACCGGGTACGTGCACTCGGTGACCGCGACAGCAGCAAACGTGCACGACCTGGACCAGGTCACCCACCTAGTCCGGCCCGATGACGAGGTGGTCTACGCCGACGCCGGCTACCAAGGAGTCGAGAAACGGCCGGTCGTCGCTGCGAGTGAGGACCTGTCCGGCATCGAGTGGAGGATCGCGGCCCGCAAGGGCGCGTTACGGGCCATGCCCGCGCAGGATCGGGCCATCGCCTCTACCCAGGCCGGTGTGCGCGGCAAGGTCGAACACCCGTTCCTGATCGTCAAGCGGGACTTCGGGTTCACCAAGACCCGGTACCGCGGCATCGCCAAGAACCGGAACCACCTGAACATGCTGTTCGCCTCGGCGAACTGGCTGATGCGCGGCCGTGCCCTACCCCTGACCGGGTGAGGGCCAGGCGCCAGCCTGCCCCAAACCGGCCATGAGGCCCCGAATCATGGGCCACAAGGGCAGATTGAGGCCCCCTTCGCCCCTCGCCCTCCCCCCGGCGGCCTTCCCACCCGTAGAAGCTCCCAGATCAGCGATTCCCTAGAACCACACCACCGCCGGACGACCCCTCGCCCTGGGCGCACTCTCGAACGGGTGGATCTTCCTGCTCTCCCTCACCGGCGTCCTGCTGGTGCACTGACCAAACCCCGCAGCGACCAGCCCGACCCAGCCACCCAGCTACGGCCCCTATTCTCGGATCGTGAACACCCAGCCCGACGACCGCGGCCCGGCCTCGTCCGCCGGCGCGTGATTGAGGAGGTCGTCGAGGCGGTCAAGCCCAGCTGCGCGGGTGGTTGCACCTGGGGATGGCGCCGCTGGCGACCATCCTCGGATTGCTGCTCGTCGTCCTGGCATGCACCCGAGGGCTGCGCCTCGCCGCCGCCATCTACACCCTCGCCGCCGCACTACTTTTTGCCACGTCTGCCGTTGCCACCGCGGCAGTTGGAGCCGGCGCCACGATGCGGTGCTGCGCCGCCTAGATCACGCCAACATCTTCCTGATCATCGTCGGCAGCTACACCCCATTCGCGCTGCTCCTGCCCCGGGGGCCGGCCACAATCCTGCTGACCATCGTCTGGGCGGGAGCGCTCGTGGGCGTGCTCCTCCGCATCCTGTGGATGGACGCACCCCGCTGGCTCTATATGCCCTCGTATGCCGCCCTCGGCCTGGTGGCGGTCTTCTTCGTCCCGCTCATGCGCGAACACCTCGGGGTACCCACGCTCACCCTCGTGGTCGTCGGCGGCGTGCTCTACATCCTGGGCGCGGTGGTCTACGGCCTGCGCCGGCCCGACCCCTCACCGCGCTGGTTCGGATATCACGAGATCTTCCACACGTTGACGATCCTGGCGTTCCTGACCCATTACGTGGCCGCCTCGCTCGCCCTCTACTGGCGCGGCGCGCCCAGCTCAGGACTCACGCACGACATCGGCCGCGGCCTTGTCCGGTCGCAGCCCGCGCCAGGCAGGGTGGCGCAGCCGTCCATCGCGGGTCCACTCCGCGAACCGGACCTCACCGACCACCGCGGGCTTGACCCAGTGCGCCTCGCGCGCATCGTCATTCGGTATCGCCCCGGCCAGTGGGCTGGCCTTTTGGGCGAGCGGCTGCAGCAACTCCGCCAGATCGCGCAATGACCTGCCGGTAAAGCCGGTGCCGACCTTGCCGGCATACTCCAGCCCGTCCGGACCCGGTATGCCGACCAACAGCGACCCGATCATTCCCTCGCGCCGCCCCGCGCCCGGCTTCCAGCCCACGATGACCACCTCTTGGGTGCGCAGGTTCTTGATCTTGAGCCAGGCGTCCGAGCGCCGCCCGGGCAGGTATGGCGAGTCCGCCCGCTTCGCCATCACCCCCTCCAGGCCCTGCTCGGTAGAGGCGCCCAGCACCGCCTCGCCGTTGCCGAACCACGCCGGCGGCGTGCGCCAAGACGGGCCGTTGAGGTCCAGGCTCTCCAGCAGGTCGCGGCGCTGGCGATAGGGCAGGCCCAGTGTGGATTGCCCATCCAAATGTAGGATGTCGAAGACGAAATAGCTCACCGGGGTCGAGCGGGTCAGCCGGCGGATCGCGGCGGGGTCCTGAACGTGCATACGGGCCTGCAGCGCCGCGAAACTGGGCCGGCCGGCGGTGTCCAAGGCGACCAGTTCGCCGTCCAGCACCGCGGACGTCGCACCCATTGATTCCGCCATCTCCCGCAACTCCGGATAGGAGGCGGTGATATCGAGATCGTTGCGGGAGAAGGCTTTTGGCCGCCCCCCGTCGACGTGGACGATCGCCCGCACCCCATCCCACTTCATCTCATAGGCCCAGTCGGCATCACCTCGGGGCAGCTCGTCGCGCAACACGGCGGTCATCGGCGCGATGCGGTCGGGCACACTCGCGAACCCATCGGGCGGTGGGCTCATCCGGTGCATCATCCAGTTCTTTCCCCCGGTGCGGAAGAGGACATAGCGGCCCGAGACACGCGAACCGTGCAGGACAACCTTGACCTCCCGCTCGGTCCACTTCTCGGTCTCAAAAGTCCCGCGATCCCACAGGATGACCTGCCCACCGCCGTATTCACCATCGCGAATAGTGCCTTCGAAATCGGCATACGAGAGCGGGTGGTCCTCGGTGGGGACCGCAAGCCGGTTGGTCCCGGGGTCCATCGGCAACCCCTTGGGCACCGCCCAGGACACCAAGACACCGTCGCGTTCCAGGCGGAAGTCCCAATGCAGTGCGGTGGCGTGGTGCTCCTGGATGACGAAGATGTCGCCATCTCGCTCGCGCACCGGCCCCGCCCCGGGCATCGGCTCCGGCGTGCGCCGCGGGTCGCGCATGCTCAGGTAGCGCTCCAGTTTGTCCTCCGCCATACCGGCATTGTCGCGCCCGGCGGGCGGGCTGCCGCCCCCCGACCTCATCACCTGGTTCAACGCCATCGGGGCGACAGCCGCGCCGGCGGCCGCCGCCCCGATAGGGGTATGCGAGTCCCTACCCAGGTATGTCGGCCGCCAGCGCCCCGGCGTGCGCCGCGGCCAGGCGCCGCACGCCGTTTGCTACCAGCAGGACGAGCACCAAACCCACGCCCCAGCCGAGTGACGTCGCGCTGCCGGTCGAGCTGATCCACTCGTCCACCGCGACGCCCAGGCTCAGCAGGGCCCCGGCGGATACCAGCAGGTCCAGTCCGCCTGGCCCGTGCGCAGGCCGGACCACGCACGCCGGTATGCGGGTGCCGCCCCCCTTGGCCGGTCGGTCGCGGTGCGCCGGGTGGGGACACCGGTGACAGGGTGAGCGATGTCAGTGGGGCCTGCAGACTGGCGACAATCACGGCCATACCGGCCAGCACCACGCTCGCCATGAGCCGTCCCCCATGCCAGCGCAGGCCGGTCACCGCATACGCGAGCACGGCGATGAACACCACACCAAGCAGCAGTGGCCAGCCAAAGAGGATCTGTAAGGCCAATGCCCCACCGATGATTTCGGCGACATCGGTCATCACGACCACGACCTCGGCCTCGATCCACAGCAAGGCGCGGACGCCGGGGCGGTAGCGCGTGCGACAGATGGCTGGCAGGCTCTCGCCGGTGGCCATGCCAAGGCTGGCGGAGAGAGATTGCACTAGCCCGGCGACGGCTTTCGCGGCCAGCACCACCAGGATCAGGAGATGCCCATGGTGCATGCCGGCGGCCGGGTCCACGCCCCGTCTCAATCTAATATCCACCGGCCGCGCCGACGAGCCCATAATGGAGCGATGATCTTCATCACCGCAAAGTTCCGCGTGCGCAGCGAAGACGCCGACGCGTGGCCGGAAATCTCCCGGTCCTTCACCGAGGCCACCCGCGCCGAGTCCGGCTGCCTCTGGTTCGACTGGTCGCGCAGTCTCGATGACCCCAATGAGTATGTGCTCGTCGAGGCGTTCCGCGACTCCGACGCCGGCGGGGAACATGTGAACTCCGACCACTTCCGCCAGGCCCAACAGGATCTGCCGCCGCACCTGGCGGAAACCCCGCGCATCGTCAGTATGGAGGTGCCAGGGACCGACTGGTCGAAGCTCGGCGAATTGGCCGTCGACGACTGATCCGCCCGGTTGACCATCGGGCAGGGAGTGCCCCGCTCAGCGCGCTTGCCCCGGCTCCAGGGCGCGGGTCAGGGCGGCTGTGGCCGAGGCGGCCGACCTCGAACCGGGCCGGGTCGGCGTCCGCGGCTTCCAGCAGCGGCTTGATCGCAGCCCACACCGTGCCTGGCTACGGCTGCTCGCGCTGCCCGAGACGTTGAAGACCTGCGAACCGAAAGCCCTGCGCTACCGCTTCCTCCACATCCCCGCCCGACTCACCACCAGCGGACGACGCCGCCACCTCCGCCTGCCGGAAACCTGGCCCTGGACCCAGGCCGCCATCGCCGCATTCACCGCTGTGATGGCCATCCCGCTCCTGACCTGACAACACACTCGGCCCTGACCACCGCGACCCAAGGACCCCTCGAAGACCCGCACCGCAGCGCCACGCGGCACCAACGCCTGCCCCCACACGCCGACAGCCCCTCCACGCACCTCACGTCATCAAACCGCTGCCCCGTGAAAGACGGAGGTTAGTGGGGATCCCCCCAGTAAGACGGTGCAGCGGAGTGCTGGAACCTCCAATCGTGTCGGTTGTCCCAGTCCCTTACGCCTGCACATCCTTAAGGAGATCGCAGTCCATGGTGGTGCTGGGCAATGGGTTCTGATCGGTAGTGGCGCAGCCAGCCACTTGGGCCAGGTTCAGCATGGAGGGCCGGCAGGTTCGGCCTGTGTTGGCGAGCACGTCAGTCGTCATCGACTCGACAGTGTTGATTTGTCATCCCGGAGCGCCGCTGACCAGCAAACCCAAGGGTGATCGTCTTGGATCTACTCATTGGCTGGGTAGTCACTACCGGCATCCAGACAAGAGTGCGTCGCCGACGGATGGTCCGACACGTATCCGACACGCCACGCAAACGGAAAAGACCTCCGACCTGCGTTGGTGCAGGTCGGAGGCCACTATACGGTGGCGGAGGCGGAGGGATTTGAACCCTCGATGGGCGATTAACCCAAACCGCATTAGCAGTGCGGCGCCATAGACCGGACTAGGCGACGCCTCCAACTGCGAAGGACAGGGTAGCCCGCGACAGCGCTTCCGAGCAAAGTCGCTCACTCAGGCGGATCGGCCATACATCCAGCGGCGCATCGCCACGAAGCGAAGGATGGTGGCGACCGCGTTCGCGGCGGCTATCGTGACCGTCTCGGCCCCGGTCGCGTGCGTGCCGATGACCGTATGCAGCAGCCACAGGCCCGCTGATGTCAGGGCCAGGTTGAGGCCGAGCAATGCCATACCTTGTAGATGATTGCGCAGGTGGCCGCCGCCACGCACGCCGAAGGTCCACCAACGGTTGAGGGCCGTATTGAGGAGCGTCGCCAAGAGAAGGGCGGCGAGGTTGGCCGCCTGCGCGCCGAGCAAGCCACTCTCGCGCAGCAGGGCGAAGAGGCCGAGATGGGCGACGGTCGAGGCCACGCCGACCACGGCGAATCGCAGCACGTGACCGACCCATTTTGGCGCTCGGGCCGTCATGACCCCGCCCACGCTCCCGTCCGACGGGCGCGCGGGGCTGCTTCTCGGTGCCCGGGTTGTCGGCGTGCTCATGACGCCACGGCGCTTCCGGAGCCGCCCGTCAGCGGCTTGGTCAGGTCGTAGAAGGTCTGGCCGTCGATGGTCACGGAGGGGAAACTCGACGCGACCCAGGAGGCGATCGACGATGAGTCGGTCGCCCCGCCGTTCTGGCCGCGGAAGCCCCCGCCGGACAGGAAGTAGTGGATCTTTCCCTGTGCCACAAGGTCTTTGAACTGGGCCAGGGTCGGGCTCGGATCGGAGCCGTTGAAGCCACCGATGGCCATCACGGGGAGTTGCGTGCCGAGTTGCAAGCCGGCCGCATTCTGCGAGCCGACTGCCGCGGCGACCCAGGTGTACGTGGCGGCATCCGTTTTGAGCGCGTCGACGACGGCGCTCGACGGCATGCTCGCGTCGAGCAGGCCGCCCATCGCCCCGCGGGCGGCGCCGGCACCCTGGCCGTTGGGAGCTGCGCCGGAGAAGCCGCCGGCAGCACCGGGAGCCGTGCCACCCTGTCCACCCGGCGCACCGGGGAAGGTGCCCGCCTGGCCACCCGGCGCACCGCCCGGCGCACCGCCCGGGAAACGACCCGGCGGCCGCCCGCGACCACCCAGACCGCCGGGGCCGAAGCCTTGGCCGGCAGGTCCGGCATAGACGATGGACCCGGTGTGGCCGGTGGCGATCGTTGAAGCGCTGAAGGCGGCCGGCCCGGCGAGCCCTGCCGTCATACCGGCCGCCGCGGCAATGGCCACGACGCGCCGCGGGAGAACGGAGTTGACCAGCAGCGCGAGGCCGGCACCGAGGCCGAGGAGGAGAACGGCATACCGCAACCACGCGCCATACGCACTGGTCCGGCTGAGCAGGACAAAGCCCCAGGATGCTGCGATCCCGACCGCGAAGGCCAGCGTCAATGAGCCGGCCGGGGCCGCCCGCCGCTCCCATGCCGCCCGGGCGCCCATCCCGACGACGGCCGCGATCGCCGGTGCCAGCGCAACCGTGTAGTACTCATGGAAGATGCCGGCCATCAGCGAGAACACCGACATCGTCACGAGCAGCCAGCCTCCCCAGACGACGTATGCCGCGCGGCGCGGATCCGTGCGCGGCGCCCGGCCACACATCGCCAGTCCCGTCACGAGCAGGAGCAGGGCCGTGGGTAGCAACCACGAGATCTGGCCGCCGGTCGAGTCGGCGAACATCCGCCATACCGATTCGGTGCCGACCCCGGGTCCACGCTGACCAACCGAACCGGTCTCGTTGCCGCTTAGAGGTTGCACGGATAGGTGCGGATGTTGCGTTTGGGGTGCGTGTTGCTGAAGGGGTGCAGGCACGGACGCGAGTAGGAGAGGAGGTGTCAAAGCCAATCG
>NZ_BAAAPN010000042.1:0-6179 GCF_039531165.1 Nostocoides vanveenii
GGACCGGTCGACCCGGTACTTGTCCGCCGCCTCGCGCTGCGTGGCCTGCCCGGACAGCACCGACACCCACAGCTCGTACTTCTCGCTCGGCGGCAGATGCCGCCTCGGCTTCCTCGCCGCGGCACTCCCGCCGCTCGTGCTGCTCACCTTCGGATTCGACACCTGCACCGACCTCCCGGTCGCTCAGGCACGCCGTTCCCTGGCCGGGTATTCCCCGGTCAGACCGGACACGATCTCAGACGCATAGCACTGGCGGCCGATCAGGTGGGCGGGGACGGAGTACTTGTTCATGCGGACGCTGACTTGGGCGTAGCGGTCGACGCGGGGGTTGAACCAGCGTCCGGTTTCGAAATGGTCTTCGGGAAGCGATGCCAGGTGGGGCTGCTCGATGGCGAAGTACTCGCCGATGGTGTGGGGTCGTGATCCGATGCGGCGTTGCTCGTCTTCGACGTCCCACGCGTCGATCATCGCGTTCAGCTCCGCGATGGAGTCGACCTCGGGGAGCGGGACCAGGTGGTTGCGGCGGTACCACCCGATCTGGCCTTCGACCCCGCCCTTCTCGTGCGCGCCTTGGATGCCGGGCTGGCAGTAGAACGCGTCGAAGCCGTAGTGGGAGCGGAACGCGGTCCAGCGTTCTGCCTCTTCCCGCAGGCGGGAGAATCCGATCACCTGGTCCACGGCCGATTTCAGGTTGTCGTAGCGGATCTTGCCGACCGGGATGCCGCCCAGCACCCGGAAGGCGTGAGTGTGGCCTTCGAAGAAGGCCTCTTGGCCGCCGGTGGCAGCGATCCGGTGGGCGGCTTTGCCCGAGTATGAAAGCCGGAGACAGAACAGGGTGAGCTTGGTCAGCTCACCCCGCAGTTTCACGTGCACGTCACCAAAGTCGACCTCGGCTTCCATCGCGGGCAGATGCGTCTGCGGGACGAACGCATCACTGGGCGATCGGCCGGCCTCGCGCAGGATCTGAGGCTTCCGGGTCGCGACGTAGCGGCGCAGCGTGTCGTAGGAGACCCCGCTCATGCCCTGCTCCTTCACCAACCGGTCGAAGAGCCGGGTCACGGTGTGACGTTGCTTTCTGGGCGCGGTCAGGTCGTTGCGCAGCACCTCGTCGATCCACGACGAGTGATCGTCAATCTTCGACCCGCGCTTCGGGTAGGGCTTGCGCGGTGACGGCCACGCATTGGCCAACGCTTGCTTGACCGTCTTCTGGCCAACGTTGTACTTCTGAGTCAGGGCACGCTGGGACATGCCTCGGTGAGCATCCCGCCTGATCGCGGCATACAACTCAACCTTGGACACGCCAGACACCAGCGACTCCTCGTGGAGCACAGGACCCGGCCGGACGCAAGGCCCTGGGTGACGCCAAATTTCATCAACAAGAGAACCGCTTCCAACAAGGTGACGTCAAGATTCGTGCCGATCCAACACCCAGATTCATGCCTCTAGCCACCTCGGTGAACGTCGCCTTCCCGCAGAGCGATTCGCCGCAACGCCACCGCTTCTTCACCCACCACACCGTCACCTGCCCGTCGAAAGGCACATCCCGAACCCGCTGCATGGTGCGCTGATCCACCCGGGCTGTGACCACCCCACACGACGGGCAGCCCGCCTCGCTGACCAGGGTCTCGATGAACACCTCCCGCCCACCACGCTCGTCGCGGGTAACTGCCAGCACGCGGTACTCGGGCANCGGATGCATAGACACCACCCAGCCTGCTACAGAGCCACGAGCCCTCACATCAGGACCACATCACGCGGAAAATCGAAGACCCCCTATGACCCCACACTCAATGGCGAAGAGCCGTCAATCCCGACGATCGCAACCCGCTGACCAGCACAAACGCCACCCGCTCACCGGAAATCGTCGGCCGTGGCACGAGTCAGGACTAACGAAATGACCGAACTCAGGTCCGAGGGCCGAGGCGTTGTAGCGGCGGCGCGTCAGCCGGTCACGCTGCGCGTGGTCGGGGCGAGGGCGGCCCCGCGGGGCGGGCGGATGCCGCGGTCGCTCGGTCCGCGCATGACCACCACGCTGCGCGGTTGCACGTCCACGACGCTCCCGGCCCGGCGCGGACGACGGCTGACCACAGGCGCTCCGGTGTCGATTTCGGTCGTCCAGGCCGCGCCATAGGCCTTGCCGGGCAAGGTGAAGGGCAGCGCCTCGTGGTGGGCGTTGAAGATCAGCAGGAAGTTGTCGCCCCGGATGACCTGCCCGCGGTTGTCGGGCTCGGGAATAGCCTGCCCATTGAGGAAGACCATGATCGAGCGCGCATACCCATTGCGCCAATCGCCCTCGTTCATCTGCTCACCGGCCGGCGTGAACCAGGAGATGTCATGGACATCGCTTTCACCGCCGTGGTCGGCGCTGCCGGCGAAGAATCGGCGCCGCCGGAAAACCGGGTTCTCGCGGCGCAACTCGACCAGCCGGCGGGTGAACTCCAGCAGGTCGGTCTCTTCCTCGGTCAGGTCCCAGTCGACCCAGGTCAACTCGTTGTCCTGGCAATAGGTGTTGTTGTTGCCCTGTTGGGTGCGACCGAGTTCATCCCCGTGGGCAATCATCGGCACGCCTTGACTGAGCAAGAGCGTGGCGAGAAAGTTCTTCTGCTGGCGGATGCGCAATTCGCGAATCGCGGAATCATCGGTTGGGCCCTCGGCGCCGCAATTCCAGGATCGGTTGTGACTCTCGCCGTCACGATTGTCCTCACCATTGGCCAGATTGTGCTTCTCGTTGTAGGACACGAGGTCGCGCAAGGTGAAGCCGTCATGGGCGATGACGAAATTGATCGACGCGAAGGGCTTGCGGCTGGAGTGCTCATAGAGATCGGAGCTGCCCGTGATGCGGGACGCGAACTCGCCGATGGTCGAGGGCTCACCCCGCCAGAAGTCGCGCACCGTATCCCGGTATTTCCCATTCCATTCGGTCCACAGCGGCGGGAAGTTGCCGACCTGATAGCCACCCTCTCCGATATCCCACGGCTCGGCGATCAACTTGACCTGGCTGACGATCGGGTCCTGCTGGACCAGGTCGAAGAAGGCCGAGAGCCGATCGACCTCGTGGAACTGCCGGGCCAAGGTCGCGGCGAGGTCGAAGCGGAAGCCGTCGATGTGCATCTCGGTGACCCAGTAGCGCAGCGAGTCCATGATCAGTTGGAGCACGTGCGGGTTGCGCATGAGCAACGAGTTGCCGGTGCCCGTGGTGTCGTAATAGTGGGCGAGATTGCTCTGCACCAGCCGGTAATACGCCGCGTTATCGATGCCGCGGAAACACAGGGTCGGACCGAGGTGGTTGCCCTCCGCGGTGTGGTTGTACACCACATCGAGAATCACTTCGATGCCTGCCTCATGCAGGGCCTTGACCATGGCCTTGAACTCCAGGACCTGCTCCCCTCGGGTGCCAAAGGCGGCATACCCATTGTGCGGGGCAAAGAAGCCGATGGTGTTGTAGCCCCAATAGTTCGCCAGGCCCTTTTCCTGGAGATGGAAATCGTTGACGAACTGATGCACCGGCATGAGCTCGATCGCGGTCACACCGAGATCGACCAGATGCGAGGTGATCGCCGGGTGGGCGATTGCGGCATACGTCCCGCGGATCTCTTCGGGGATATCGGGATGCAGCATCGTCATGCCCTTGACGTGCGCTTCGTAGATCACGCTGTTGTGGTACTCATGGCGCGGCGGGCGATCCTGTCCCCAGTCGAAAAAGGGATTGACGACGACCGAATAGAGCGTATGCCCGAGGCTGTCCAGACCGTTGCGATCCCCAGTCCCTCGCGCAGTGTCGGTCAGGGGGTAACTGAAGAGCGACGGGTCCCCGTCCATGTGCCCGTCGATGGCGCGGGCATACGGGTCGAGGAGGAATTTGTCGGGGTCGCAGCGGTGCCCTCGCTCGGGGTCGTACGGCCCGTGGACGCGGAAACCGTAACGCTGGCCGGGCTGAATGCCGGGCACATACCCGTGCCAGACGAAGCCGTCGACCTCGGGCAGTGCGAACCGCTCCTCGCGGCCCTCGTCATCGACGAGGCACAGTTCGACGCCATTCGCGACCTCGGAGAAGACTGCGAAATTCACCCCCGAACCGTCGTAGGTGGCCCCGAGCGGGTAGGGCTTGCCGGGCCAGAGAATCATGCATTCCTCGCACGCGTAGGCTGGGTTGAATAGCCGCCAACCTAGCCGATGAGCGCCGCTGACGGCGACATCGATCATGAAGGAGTCGAACGTGAGTTCTAGTTCCCGCGTCGCCGTGGTTACCGGGGCCGCCCGTGGCATCGGCGCCGCTACCGCGAAGAGACTGGCCGCCGATGGCTATGCCGTTGCCGTCCTCGACCTCGATGAATCCGCTTGCGCCGCAACCGTTTCCGCGATCCTGGAGGCTGACGGCGAGGCACTTGCGGTCGGCGTCGACGTCTCGGACGAGGCCCAGGTCGAGGCAGCCGTGGCCCGGATCGCTGCCGAACTCGGCCCGCCGGTGGTGCTTGTCAACAACGCCGGCATCATCCGCGACAACCTGATCTTCAAGATGACGACGGCCGACTGGGACGCCGTCATCGGCGTGCACCTGCGCGGCGCGTTCTTGATGACCCGGGCTTGCCAGAAGTTCATGGGCGAGCAGAAGTTCGGCCGGATCGTCAACCTCTCCTCCTCGTCGGCGCAGGGCAATCGCGGCCAGGCCAACTACTCCGCGGCCAAGGCCGGCCTGCAGGGGTTCACCAAGACACTGGCCATCGAACTGGGTCGCTTCGGCGTTACCGCGAACGCTGTCGCCCCCGGCTTCATCCAGACCGATATGACGGCCGCCACCGCCGAACGCATCGGTATGCCGTTCGACGACTTCATCGCCGCGGCCGCCAAGGCGATCCCGGTCCAGCGCGTCGGCCAGCCCGATGACATCGCCGCGACGATCTCATTCCTGTGCAGCGAGGGCGCCGGCTTCGTCTCCGGCCAGGTCATCTACGTCGCCGGCGGCCCGCTGGACTGAAACCTGGCCTCTCGAGTGTGCGATTTCTGGCTATGGAGTGGACAGCCCAAGGCTCGTCCACTCGATAGCCAGAAATCGCCTACGCGACGCAGGGAGCCTACGTATCGGTGGGGTCAGTCAGCGACCAAGCGCCAGGATCGAGCGTTCTCCACTCGTACTCGTACCCACCGCGAAGAGTCGTCCGCGGGCTAGCGCATACCCGCACGTGGAGACTCCGACGGGGATGCGGCGGAGCAGCCTTCCTGACGCGACCTCCAGCACCGGAATCTCGGGGGAGTCGTCGGCCACGAAGGCCAGGCCGCCACCCGTGGCGAGTCCGCCATCGGTCGGGGTCATGGCCCGAGACCACAACCTGCGACCGGTGGCCCGGTCCAAACCGGTGACGCCGTTTGCGCTCGCGACGACGAGCACGCGGTCGGTCAACGCGAGGCGATAAACCGCCCCGGGGACCCGTGCGGACCACCTTTCGGCCCCCGTCGACTGCTCGAGGGCCCGCACGCGTCCGCCGCCGTCGTGACTTCCGACATAGAGGGCACCGGTCTCGTCGGCGACCGATAGGCGGTACTCCGTGTCGCCGTAGAGCTCGGTGTGGATTTGCCGTTGCGAGATCGCTCGTCCAGTCGTGCGATCCACCGCGGCCACCAGCGCATTGCAGGCCCGCGTCAGGAATATCCGCGAGCCGTAGACCGTGGCTGTGCTGTTCGGCCGATCCCCGATGTCTGTGCCATGGCGTTGATCGGTCCACACCCACCGTAGGGCACCGGTAGCCAGGTCGTGGGCATACAGCGTGCGACATCGCTTCCGGCAATGGCAGGGTCGCAACTTGCTCCGGGGTTCCACTTGGCCCACAGCAGAGCCCCGGAGGACGCATTGCGCGCCGTGATGCGGCGGCCATCCACGGCGGTAACCACGATCCCATGGGCGTAGGCGGGAGTCCTGCTGCTGGCCGGGCCTTCGCTTGTCCAGGCGATCGTTCCGTTCGCGGCATCGAGTCGCATCGGCGTCGGTGCGTGGGCGTAGACCGCCGGGCCGACCGAAATCAACCCACTTCCCAGCCAGCCCGTGGCGTGGCGACCTGCCAACGCACGCCGATCCCCGACACTGTCAAGGGCCAGTAGGAACTGCCCAGTGGCGGTCATGAGACCTGCCCGCTGACGGTCATGAGAACTGCCCGGTGGTGGCCATGGGATCTGCCCATGGGGGC
>NZ_BAAAPN010000043.1:0-66049 GCF_039531165.1 Nostocoides vanveenii
GCGGCTCCGCCCTCGGCTTCCGCAACCTCACCAACTACATCGCCCGCTCCCTACTCGAAACCGGCGGATTCAGACCACAACTACACCCTCGTTTGGGATGAGCCGATATTCAGCCAGGGACGCCAAGAAAGCGTCCCAACGCTCATCTCCGGTCGGCTGCGGTTGATCGGCCAAAAGGGCGAGGCGGTCGCCCACCGGCTCCCACGCAAACTCCTCGAGAAACTCGGCTACCAGCCGCCACCTCAGCGCATCGTCCGGCGCTTCGGCAAGGTGACCCGACAATTGCGCCAGGCGCATCGGTCGGTAGGCCATCACGCCGCGACCGTCCGCTTCCGTATAGCCGATCCTTCGGCTGGCCGCGGCGGGGGCTTCGGGACGACGTCGCCCCCCGACCTGTCCGGCGCGCCGCCTGACTCCCTTAAGCGCGGAGGGCGGTGACTAAGCGCGGAGGGCGGTGACTAAGCGCGGAGGGCGGCGACGACCTCGCGGAAGACCTCGGTGTGGCGCTCGACGTCGGCCGCGTCAGTGTCGGGGCACATCAGCGCCATATTGTGGAAGGGCGTCATCAGGATGCCGCGGTTGCACATCGCCAAGTGCATATAGGCGTCGAGTTCGTCGTCGGCCGCCGCCGCCGACTCCTCGCCGGTGCGCGGGGCGGGGGAGGTGAAGCGGTATTCGGCGCGGGCGCCGAGTTGCGCGATCGACCAGGGCAGCTCGAACTCGTCGATGGCGGCCTGCACCCCCGCGCTGAAGACTGTCGCGAGGTCGATCATCCCCTCGAAGGCTTCCGGGGTGAGCACCTCACCGAGGGTTGCCCGCATCGCCGCGAGCGAGAGCGCATTGCCGGCGAGCGTGCCGCCGACCCCGCCGACGTCGACGATGTCGGCGTCACCTGCGTCCGTATGCCGCGTCACCGCCGCCGCGACCGCCTCGCTGAGTCCGTAGGTGCCGCAAGGGATTCCGCCGCCGATCGACTTGCCGATCACGAAGATGTCCGGCTCCAGCCCCCAGGCGCGCGTCGCTCCACCCCAGCCCGTCGAGAAGGTGTGCGTCTCGTCGATCATCAGCAGCGCGCCATACCGCGTTGCCAGCGTGCGCAGGCCCTCCATGAACCCGGGCTCAGGCAGCACGATGCCGATATTGGTCAGCGCCGGCTCGGTGAGGATGGCCGCGACATCGCCGTGCGCGAGCGCGGTCTCGACCGAGGCGAGGTCGTTCCAGACGGCGGCCCGGGTGGTCAGTCCGACCGGGACCGGCGGGGCGACGTTGCCCGGGCGCGAGATGGTGGTTCCGTCAGGGCCGGCGAGCGCAAAGGCCTCATCGACCGACCCGTGATAGCTGTAGCCGAAGACCAGCACCTTGGGCCGTCCGGTGGCCAAGCGCGCCAGCCGAATCGCCCAGCGGTTGGCATCGGTGGCCGAGAGCGTGAAGCTCCACAGCGGCATACCGAAGCGGGCGGTCAACTCCGCGCCGACCCACTGGGCGTCGGCAGTGGGCAGCATCGTCGTCAGGCCACCACGATCGCCGGCCCGGCCGGCGACGGCCTTGCGGGTGGGCTCGGGGGAGTGGCCGGCCATGGCGCCGGTGTCGCCGAGGGCGAAATCGGCATACGTATGCCCGTCCACGTCGGTGATGCGCGCGCCGCGCGCGTGATCGAGATAGAGCGGGAAGCCGCCGGACCACACATTCATCCAGGTCATCGGCACGTGCCCGAAAAGGTTGGTCGCCTCCTCGTAGAGCGCGCGCGAGCGGGGGTTGGCGGCGGCATACGTGCCCTGCTCCGCGGCGAGGAGGCCGGCGAGGCGAGCGCGATCAACGGCGATCATGGCGGCCAGCGTAGGGGGCGGACGAACGCATGCCCAGCGGCGGGGTGGGCCCGGACAGGGCAAGCGAAAGGCGGGTCGCGCACGGGCTGATGTCTAGACATCAGCCCGTGCGCGACCCGCCACGACAGGGTGCGGGTCAGCGTGAGTCGCTGAGCGGCTTGTCCTTCGTTGCCGGCTCCTTGATCTGCCCGGCCGACTGCGCTTGAGAGGGTCCGGCGGGCGCAGCATGCGAGCGGGACTCGTGGGTCGGCATCCGCCAGCGGGCGGTCGTCATACCGGCGGCCTGCGCACGGGCGAGGGCCTCGTTGACCGTCTGCTCGGCCTCCTCTCGACCGGTCCAGTGAGCGCCTTCGACGGACTTGCCGGGCTCGAGGTCCTTGTAGGTCTCGAAGAAGTGCTGGATCTCGAGGATGTCGAACTTGCTGACGTCCTCCAGATCGCGGATGTGGTTTTTGCGGAGGTCACCCGCGGGGACGCACAGGAGCTTGTCGTCGCCGCCGGCCTCGTCCTTCATCCGGAACATCCCGATCGGCCGGGCGCGAACCAGGCAGCCGGGCCAGGTCGGCTCGTCCAGGAGCACCAGCGCGTCCAGGGGG
Organism: Nostocoides vanveenii; assembly: GCF_039531165.1. Lineage (NCBI taxonomy): Bacteria > Bacillati > Actinomycetota > Actinomycetes > Micrococcales > Intrasporangiaceae > Nostocoides > Nostocoides vanveenii. Next base: position 2,423 of record NZ_BAAAPN010000043.1, read on the forward strand.
TCGCCGTCCTCACCGAGCGAGTCCTCGACATAGCCGTAGTCGGCCGGGTAGGCCATGGACGTGAACAGCAGGCGGTCCAGCCGGATGCGGCCGGTCTCGTGGTCCACTTCGTACTTGTTGCGGGCACCCTTGGGGATCTCCACGGTGACGTCGAACTCCACGTTCCGGCTCCTTCGCGTTCGATGACCTAATCTCGACCGGCACAGTCTTCCGCACGAGGCGCGTTTTTGCGCAAGGGGGTTCGCGCGTGGGCAAGCGTCTCGCTGTGACCCTCGCCAGTCTCGCACTGGTGGGCGGGTATGCCGCCGCCGACATCTATGACGTGGCCCCCGGCATCCTGACGCGCACGACCGTCACGCCGCTGCCCGCGCCCCCCGCGTCGGGCGGGCCGAGCCCGACGTTCGTCCCTCTCCCGACCGCCGGTGCGGCGACCGTGCTGTCCGAGCCGCCGCCGGACGCGCCGGAGCCGAAGGCCGCTGCGCTCGCCGAGCGTCTGACGACGGCGCTGGCCGACCCTGCGCTCGGTCCGTCCGTCGGCGTCAGTGTCCGCGATGCCGTCACCGGCACCGAGCTGTATGCCCGCGACACCGCCACCGCGCGCGTGGTCGCCTCGACCCAGAAGATCCTGACCGCGGCGGCCGTGACCCAGGTGCTCGATCCGACGCAGGTGATGACCACCAAGGTGGTCTCGCCCGAGCCCGGGGAGTTGGTACTCGTCGCGGGGGGCGACACTCTGCTGGCTCGGGGCGCGGGCGATCCCGAGGTCACCGCTGGCCACGCGGGACTGGGCGACCTGGCCGCCCAGGTCGCCGCCCGGATCGCGAGGTCCGGAGCCCGCTCCTGGAGGCTTCGCCTCGACAACACGTATGCCGCGGGCCCCGGCTACCCCGACACCCCCGCCTACCCCACCGGCTGGAACCCCGCCGACGTCGCGGCCGGCTACACCCAGAGCGTCGCAATGCTCGGCTTCGCCGACCAGCGGCCCAAGCCGGGCAAACCGTCGCCGAGCGATCCGGCTGGCGCAGTGCTCGCGGCGTTCGCCGACATGGTGCGCGCCGCGCTGGCGGAGGCCGGGTCCGAGGTCGAGGTCACGGTGAGCGATACGCCGAAGCTTCGGGCGACACCGGTGCCGGCGGCCGCCACCGAACTCGGCGCGGTCGAATCGGCTCCCTATCGCGATGTGCTCGCCGAAGCGCTCGACGAGAGCGACAACGCGCTGACCGAGAACCTCGCCCGCCAGGCGGCCGTGCGGGCCGGTGAGGACGGCAGCTTCAGCGGGAATGCCGCCTTCGTCACCGCGCAACTGCGCACGCTGGGCTTCGACCTGACGGGGACCACCCTCACCGACACGTCCGGGCTGGCTCGGGGGCAGCACAGCACGGTCGCTCTGCTCTCGGCTGTCACCGCGAAGGCCGTGGCCGGCGGCCTGCCCGGGCTCGACGATGCCCTGGGCCGGCTGCCCGTTGCCGGTCTGGACGGCACTCTCTATGACCGCTTCCGCACCGAACCCGCGTCGCAGGCGGCCGGACTGGCGCGGGCCAAGACCGGCACGCTGACCGGCATTTCGGGGCTCCTGGGCACTACGGTCGATGCGGACGACCGGCAATTGATCTTTGTCATCGTGGCCGACCAGGTCCCGCCGAGCATGGGAACGTTGGCGGCCCGGGCGGCGTTGGACCGGTTCGTCGCCGCGCTCACGGCCTGTGGGTGCGGCTAACGCCCGAAAGGACGGCCGCGCCCGTGACCCACGACCCCTCGGACCTGCCCCCTGAACCGCAGGAGGGGCCGAGTGCCACGCCCCCGCGGGACGCCCTCGCCTCCTCGGCTGATCCGAATGATCAGGGCCTAGGTGGCGCCGGGGGATCGGCTCAGGCCCCGGCCTTCGTCGACTGGGAGTTCGCCAAGGCAACCGGGCGCCGGTTGACCCCGGCCGGCCCCGAGGTCAGCCCAGCTGAAGCCCAGGAGATCGTTGCGGCCATCCGGGCCGCCGCTGCGCGCGCGCAGGAGCCCGTCGCCGAGACCTCACGGATGCACGCGCCGGGCCAGGCCCCGCCCGCACTGGTCGTCGACCGGCCCACGTGGATCGCGCTCAACCTCGACTCGATGGCCGCCCTGATGAGCCCGGTCTTCGAGAAGGTCGCGGCCGACCGGCGTCTCCCGGCCACCGGGGCCGGCATGAGCGTGGGCAGCAAGATCACCGGCGCCGAGGCCGGCGCCCTGCTCGCGTTCATGGCGAACAAGATCCTCGGGCAGTACGACCTGGCCCCCCAGGGCACGCCCCGCCTCCTGCTCGTCGCGCCGAACCTCGTTGCCGTGCAGCGCGAACTGCAGGTCGATGCCGCGGACTTCCGGGCGTGGGTCTGCATGCACGAGGAGACCCACCGCGTGCAGTTCACCGCCGTCCCGTGGCTGCGGGCGCACCTGATCGAGCGTGCGACCAGCCTCGCCGGCGATATGACCCCGACCCCGAGCGAACTCGCGGCCCGGCTGCGGGAGGTCGTCGGACGGCTGCCCGACGCCCTCGGCAGCGGGGGCGGCGGCCTGGCCGATCTGTTCGCGACCCCGGAGCAGCGCGCCAAGATCGCCGAGGTCACGGCGATCATGAGCCTGCTCGAAGGCCACGCCGATGTCGTGATGGACGACGTCGGCCCCAAGGTCATCCCGACCGTGGCCGAGATCCGCGGCAAGTTCACCGAGCGCCGCAAGGGCGTCGGCGCCGCCGACCGCCTGCTGCGCCGACTGCTCGGGCTGGAGGCCAAGATGGCCCAGTACAAGGACGGCGCGGGCTTCGTGCGCGGCGTCACCGACGAGGTCGGCGTCGATGGTTTCAACGCGGTCTGGTCCTCGCCCGAAACCTTGCCCAAGCCCGCCGAGATCCACGACCCCGCGGCCTGGGTTCGCCGGGTCCACGGCTGACTCGCCGGCACCGAAGTATCGAGCGGACGCCAGAGAGATGGGCGGCGAACCGGCGTCGATGGCCTGTCGGCGGGCCGTCCGCGCCGAGCTCGCCGACCTCGCCCCGGGCACTCTCGTCCTCGCCGCGTGCTCGGGCGGCGCCGACTCCCTGGCCCTCGCTGCGGCCCTGGCGTGGGTCGCGCCGCGCGCCGGCCTGCGCGCTGGTGCCGTGTGCGTCGATCACCGTCTGCAGGAAGACTCGGCCGCAGTGGCGGGGCGGGCCGCGGCCACCTGCCGGGAGTTGGGTCTGGATCCGGTTCATGTCGTCAGCGTGACAGTGGCCACCGACAGCCCCTCCGGGCTTGAGGCCGCGGCGCGCACGGCGCGTCATACGGCGCTCACCGCGACCGCCGCGGACCTCGGCCGGGCCGTGGTCGTCCTGCTCGGGCATACGGCCGATGACCAGGCCGAACAAGTGCTCCTCGGGCTCACCCGCGGCTCCGGTGCCCGATCGCTCGCCGGCATGCCTCGCCGTCGGGACTGCTTCCGGCGCCCCTTGCTCGACCTCGACCGCACCACCACCGAAGCGTCCTGCGACGAACTCGGCCTGACACCCTGGCGCGACCCGCACAACGACGAACCCGCCTACCTGCGCGTCCGCGCCCGTGCGGCGCTGGCCGACCTGACCCGCGATCTCGGGCCGGGGGTGCGCGCGGGTCTGCTGCGCACGGCCGAGCTGGCCCGCGCGGACGCGGACTTCCTGGAGGGGGAGGCGCAGCGGCATACGGCACGATTGGGCACCCCGCCATGGGCGGTTGCCGATCTGGAAAAGCTCCCGCAGGCCCTGCGCGGGCGGGTCTGGCGAGCCGCCCTCCTCGCCGCGGGCGCACCGCCGACCGATCTGACTCGCGACCACGTCCGCGAATGCGACCGGCTCCTCACCCACTGGCATGGGCAAGGCCCGATCACCGTCCCGGGGCGGGTGTGGGTCCGGCGCTCCCAGGGGCTGATCCACGTCGATGCCGATCCTTACGGTTAGATAACAGGCGTGGACGCTGCGGACATGGGTGCCGACCTCGAGAAGGTCCTGATCACCGAGGAAGAGATCCAGGCCCGCCTGGCCGAGCTGGCAACCGAGATCTGGGAGAACTACGCGGGCGAGCCCTTCCTGCTCGTCGGCATCCTCAAGGGCGCCGTGCTGGTGATGGCCGACCTCATGCGCGCCATCCCCGGCAGCGTCCCAATGGACTGGATGGCGGTCTCCTCCTATGGCTCCGGCACCAAGTCCTCCGGGGTCGTGCGCATCCTGAAGGATCTCGACACCGACATCACCGGGCGGCACGTCGTGATCGTCGAGGACATCATCGACTCCGGCCTGACCTTGTCGTGGATCCGCGCGAACCTGGAGTCCCGCGGCCCGAAGTCGGTCGAGATCTGCACCCTGCTGCGCAAACCCGATGCGGCCAAGGTCGCCATCGACTGCCGGTGGGTGGGCTTCGACATCCCCAACGACTTCGTCGTCGGCTACGGGCTCGATTTCGCCGAGGCCTACCGCAACCTGCGCGTCGTCGGCACCCTCGCCCCGCACGTCTACTCCTGAGGCCTCATTCGCCGGCTGCGGAACACGCCCGCGCGGTCGTGCGTTTGCCTGCGTGGACGTGAACGCGCCGGGTGTCTGTAGGTCCGGGTAGTGTCGTCCTCCGATCGACCCCGTTCCCGGTCGGCCTCACCCGAGGCCGCCCGACACCGCAAGGAGCAGGCCACAGGGCCCCACGATGTCCACGAATGCCAAGCGAATCGTCCGCAACCCGCTGTTGTGGGTCCTTGCCATGTTCACGCTCATGGTCGTCCTGTTCTCCTTCAATGGAGACGGCGGGTATGCCCGCATCGACACCTCGGCGGCTGCGCAGCTGATCTCCAACAAACAGGTCGAGTCGGCCAAGTTCACCAGCGACAACGTCCTCGACCTGACGTTGAAGTCGGGCCAGACCTACACTGGTGAGGGCGTCAAGGACGCCACCAAGGTCCGCACCGAGTTCATCGATGCGCGCGCCGACGAGTTGGTGACCCTCGTCAATGAGAACGTCCCCACGGCATACAACGATGCGATCGAGCACCCCAGTCTCCTGGGCTCGCTGCTCGTCTCGATCCTGCCGCTGATCATCCTGGTCGGCCTGTTCTGGTTCCTGATGAGCCAGATGCAAGGCGGCGGGTCGCGGGTGATGCAGTTCGGCAAGTCGCGGGCCAAGCTCGCCTCCAAGGACACCCCGAAGGTCACCTTCGCCGATGTCGCGGGCGCCGACGAGGCCGTCGAAGAGTTGCAGGAGATCAAGGAGTTCCTCGCGGAGCCGGCGAAATTCCTCGCGGTCGGGGCCAAGATCCCCAAGGGCGTGCTGCTCTACGGCCCGCCCGGCACCGGTAAGACCCTGCTCGCACGGGCCGTCGCCGGTGAGGCGGGCGTGCCCTTCTACTCCATCTCGGGGTCCGACTTCGTCGAGATGTTCGTCGGTGTCGGTGCTTCTCGCGTGCGTGACCTGTTCGAGCAGGCCAAGGCCAATGCCCCGGCGATCGTCTTCGTCGACGAGATCGACGCGGTCGGCCGGCACCGCGGTGCCGGTCTCGGCGGTGGCCATGACGAGCGCGAGCAGACGCTCAACCAGCTCCTGGTCGAGATGGACGGCTTCGACGTCAAGACCAATGTCATCCTCATCGCCGCGACCAACCGGCCCGACATCCTCGACCCCGCGCTGCTTCGACCGGGCCGCTTCGACCGGCAGATCGCGGTCGAGGCCCCGGACATGATCGGCCGCCACCGCATCCTGGAGGTGCACGCCCAGGGCAAACCGATGGCTCCCGGCGTTGACCTGCTCGCCGTGGCCCGGCGCACGCCCGGCTTCACCGGTGCCGATCTGGCCAATGTCTTGAACGAGGCGGCGCTGCTGACAGCGCGCAGTTCGGGCCACCTGATCACCGACGCCACGCTCGATGAGGCCATTGACCGAGTGATGGCCGGCCCGCAGAAGCGCACCCGGATCATGAGTGCCAAGGAGCGCAAGATCACCGCCTATCACGAGGGCGGGCACGCGCTCGTCGCCGCGGCGATGAATCACACTGACCCGGTCAACAAGATCACGATCCTGCCGCGTGGCCGTGCGCTGGGCTACACGATGGTGCTGCCGAGCGACGACAAGTACTCCACGACGCGCAACGAGATCCTCGACCAGCTGGCGTATGCCTTGGGTGGCCGGGTCGCCGAGGAAATCATCTTCCACGACCCCACCACGGGTGCCGCGAACGACATCGAGAAGGCCACGGCGATGGCCCGCAAGATGGTCACCGAATACGGCATGTCCGAGCGGGTCGGCGCGATCAAGCTCGGCCAGAGCCAGGGGGAGGTCTTCCTCGGGCGCGACTACGGCCACCAGCGCGACTACTCCGAGCACGTCGCTGGGATCGTCGACGAGGAGGTCCGCCGCCTGATCGAGTCGGCCCACGATGAGGCCTGGCACGCGCTCAACGACAACCGCGATGTCCTCGACCGCCTCGTCCTGGAGTTGCTCGAGCGCGAGACACTAAACGCCAAGGACATCGCCGCGATCTTTCACGACGTGCGCAAGCGGCCGGTCCGGCCGACCTGGCTCTCCTCGGAGCACCGCCTCATCTCGGACAAGCCCCCGGTCCTGACGCCTGCCGAGCAAGCGGCGCTCAACGGCTCGGGCGCCCCCGTGGGTGCAGTCGCCAGTCCGGGGAACCGGGCGACCGAGCGGGCCATCGACGCGGCCGCGGCCGTCGGCGCCTCGCCGTATGCCGATGACAAGCCGCCCGCACAGATCGTCGAAACCCCCGAGGGCCAGCCGGTCGACCCCCGGGCCGGCGACCCCTACTGAGCCTGCAGAAAGGGCGCCCGTGAGCGAGTCAGCCGTGAGCGGCTTCGACCAGGCCCGGATCGAGGCCGCCGTCCGCGAGATCCTCGCGGCCATCGGTGAGGATCCCGACCGTGACGGCCTGATCGAAACGCCGGCACGAGTCGCGCGCGCGTATGCCGAGGCGTTCGCCGGTCTCCACCAGCACGCCGGCGATGTGCTCGCCAAGAAGTTCGAGGTCGATCACGACGAGTTGGTGATCGTCCGCGATATCGCTCTCTACAGCACCTGCGAGCACCACTTGCTGCCCTTTCACGGCGTCGCGCACATCGGCTACCTCCCCAGCGGCGGCCAGGTCACCGGCCTGTCCAAACTCGCGCGCCTCGTCGACGTCTATGCCCGGCGTCCGCAGGTCCAGGAGCGTTTGACCAGCCAGATTGCCGACGCCCTCGTGGAGCACCTGAGCGTGATGGGCTGCATCGTGGTCGTCGAGGCGGAGCACCTGTGCATGTCGATGCGCGGGGTGCGCAAGCCCGGCGCGCAGACCATCACCTCCGCCGTGCGCGGCAGCCTCCGGCACCCTGCCACGCGCGCCGAAGCCATGTCGTTGCTGCTCGGCGGGGCGCGGTGATCCGTCCGGGCGGGGCACCTTGAGCGGCCCGGTGCTGGTGGGCGTCGTCAATGTCACCCCCGACTCGTTCTCCGATGGTGGGGCGTGGTTCGACGCGGATGCCGCCGTCGAGCACGGCCGCGAGCTGATGGCTGCGGGAGCCGACGTCGTGGATGTCGGGGGGGAGTCCACCCGACCTGGTGCCCTGCGTCCGGACCTCGATGAGGAGTTGCGCCGGACCATCCCGGTCGTCGCGGCGCTCGCGACGTCCGGTGCGATGGTTTCGATCGATACCATGCGCGCCGAGGTCGCCCAGGCGGCGATCGCTGCGGGCGCGCGGATCGTCAACGACGTCTCAGGTGCCTTGGCCGACCCAGGGATGGCGTCCGTCGTCGCTGACGCGGGCGTCGACTTCGTCGCCATGCACTGGCGCGGACACTCCGCGACCATGCAGGCGCGTGCCCATTACGACGATGTCATGGCGGACGTATGCCGTGAGCTCACCACCCGCATCGACGCCCTGACCTCCCAGGGTGTGCGCCCGGAGCAGATCATCCTCGACCCGGGTCTCGGCTTTGCCAAGCTGCCCGAGCACAACTGGGCCCTGCTGCGCGGTCTCCCGGAGATCATGGCGCTCGGGCACCGGGTGCTGGTTGGCACATCCCGCAAGCGCTTTCTCGGCCTGGTCGGCCGGAGCGAGGAGACGATCCGCGGTGCCGATGAGCGCGAGGTGGCCACCGCCGTCACCTCGGCCTACGCCGCCGAGGCGGGTGTGTGGGGGATCCGCGTGCACGACATCACGGCCACGCGCGACGCGCTCGACGTGGCGACCGCCTGGGGGAAGCTGCCCGGGGGTGGGGAGTGACGGCATACGGCCCGGAGCGGGACGCGATCACGCTGACGGGGCTGCGCGGCAAGGGTTTTCACGGTGTCTTCGACTTCGAGAAGGCGACCGGCCAAGAGTTCGTCGTCGACATCGTGCTGCACGCCGACCTGCGGGCAGCGGGCGCCAGCGACGATCTGGCGGACACGGTCAACTACGGCGTCGTCGCGGATCTGGCCATGGCCCGGCTGACCGGGCCGAGCTTCGATCTGATCGAAGCGCTCGCCGAGGCGATCGCTTCGGATGTCCTCGCCCTGGGCGAGCTCGTCGCGGTGGATGTCACCGTGCACAAGCCGACCGCGCCGATCGCGCACGCCTTCGCCGATGTCAGCGTGACGATCCGGCGGCGTCGGACGGCCGAATTCGTCGTCGCGCTGGGGAGCAACCTAGGTGACCGGGTCGCGACCCTGGGCGCCGCTGTCGAGGAACTTCGGGCCGCCCCGGGCGTGCGCGTTGATGCGGTCTCCCAGCTCGTCGAGACCGACCCGGTGGGTGGCCCGGAGCAGGCCGACTACCTCAACGCCGCGCTCGTCGGGCACACCGAGTTGACCCCCCCCGACCTGCTGGCCGCGCTGCACCGGATCGAGGCGCGACACGGCCGCGTGCGCGCGGTGCGCTGGGGTGAGCGCACGCTCGACCTGGACTTGATCCAGTACGGCACGCCGGGCGGCCCCGACGAGGTCAGCAGTGACGACCCGGCGCTCCTCCTGCCCCACCCGCGGGCGAATGAGCGCGCCTTCGTCCTCGTGACGTGGTCGGATGCCGACCCGAGCGCGCGCGTGCGGGTCGGTGAGCGCGTCGTTGGCGTCGCCGAGCGCCTGGCCAAACTCGACCGCACCGGCGTGCGGCCCGGCCCGCCCTGGCCGGGTGGCGACTCGGCCGCGGCCGCGGGCAACAGCGCCGGGGCCAGCGGTGACCAGGCGACCGGCGGTGACCACGCGGACGCCGATACCCCGCCGGCAACCGGTGACCACGCGGCAGCCGGTGACCCGTCGGTCGCCGGTGACCACGCGGCAGCCGGTGACCCTTCGCTCGCCGGTGACCACGCGGCAGCCGGTGACCACGCGGCCGCCGGTGACCACGCGGCCGCCGGTGACCACGCGGCCGCCGGCAACCCCGCGGCGGGAGGCGCGCATGGGGACCGGTAATCGCGGACTGTCCTGGCGGGTGCCTGTGCTGGTCACACTCGTGGTCGGCGTGATTTCGGCGCTGCTGACGCACCGGCTGATGGCAGGGGGCACCTTTCCGCCCGCGGTGCCGACGCTCGCGCTCGTGCTGCTCGGAGGCGTCGGCCTGCTCGTGCTGTGGTTCGGTTGGGCGGTTCGCGGCTATCTGCGCGGTCGCAAGGCGAACCTCGACCCGATGCGCGCCGCCCGCACCCTCGCACTCGCCCAGGCTGCCGCCCTCACCGGAGCCGCTCTCGTCGGCCTCTACGCCGGGAACGCGCTCGGGCTGCTGCCGGACTGGGATCTCACGATTTCGGAACGCCTGCTGTGGAGCTATCTCGGCGGCACGCTCGCCGGCGGCTATCTCGTCGTGTGCGGTCTCCTTTCCCAGCACTGGTGCCGCATCCCACCGCGGGAGAACGGCGGCGCCGGCGAGGCGGCGTGACCAGGCGCGCCTGATCTTCGCGCGGGCGGAGCACCGCGCATCCGACGCGCTCTTGATTGGCGTCGATCACCAGCCAATGCAGGAGACGCAGATGCGTCACGTCACGACCTCAGTCCTCCTGGCCCTGAGCCTGGCCAGCCTCACCATCGCCACCCAAGGGCCGGCAGGTATCCAGGACCTCGCGAGGACGTCAATGGCGGTGGCCTGATTCGTTGCGACGCCACGGGAGCGGAGAAGACCCTCGGCGTCGGCTACCACCTCGTCATGTCCGCCGACGGCGAGATGGTCGCCTTCCCGGACGGACCGCAGTTCAAACTGTGGAATGTGACCACGGGCGCGGTGGCGCTGCTCAGCCGCACCACCGGCTGACCGGCGGCACTGGCTACTTGTCGACGTCGCCGACGACGAAGAACATCGAGCCCAGGATGCTGACCATGTCGGCGACCAGACACCCGGGCAGCAACCGCGAGAGCACCTGGACATTGTTGAAGGATGCCGAGCGCAACTTCAGGCGGTGCGGGGTCTTCTCGCCGCGCGAGACCAGGTAGTAGCCGTTGAAGCCCAAGGGGTTCTCGGTGGCGGTGTAGAGATCGCCCTCGGGCACCTTGAGCACCTTGGGCAGTTTGACGTTGACCGGGCCCTGGGGCAGGGCGGCGAGCTTCTCGACGCACGCCTGCGCGAGGTCGAGGCTGACCTCGACCTGCTCATAGAGCACCTCGAGGCGGGCCAGGGCGTCGCCCGCTTTGCGCGTGACGACGCGGCCGGGGCCGCCAGGGGTGAACAACTCGGCATACGCCAAGTAGGGCGCGTCGCGCCGCAGGTCGATGTCGATGCCGCTCGCCCGCGCAATCGGGCCAGAGACCCCGTATGCCGCACCCACGTCCGCGCTCAGCACGCCGACGCCGCGGGTGCGGGCATTGACGATCTCGTTGCCAAGGATCAGCGAGGCGATATCCGGCAGGCGCCGGCGGACGACGGCGATGGCGTCGGCCACCCGGTCGAGCCACCCCGACGGCAGGTCCTCCTTTAGGCCCCCGACGCGGTTGAACATGTAGTGCATGCGGCCACCCGAGGCCTCTTCGAGGACGGCCTGGATCTCCTCCCGCTCACGGAAGGCGTAGAAGACCGGCGTGATCGCGCCCAGTTCCAGCGGATAGGACCCGAGGAACATCAGGTGGTTGAGCACGCGGTTGAGTTCGGCGAGGAGGGTGCGCGCCCAGACCGCGCGGACCGGCACCTCCATTCCGAGCATCTCCTCGACGCCGAGCACGACGCCGAGTTCGTTGCTGAAGGCGCTCAGCCAGTCATGCCGGTTGGCGAGCACGACGATCTGGCGATAGTCGCGCACCTCGAAGAGCTTCTCGGCGCCCCGGTGCATATAGCCGATGATCGGGTCGGCGCTGACGATGCGTTCGCCGTCGAGGACGATCTTCAGGCGCAGGACGCCGTGGGTGGCCGGATGCTGGGGCCCGATATTGAGGACCATGTCGGCGGTGGTGAGCCCGCCGGCTCCGACACCGACGGTCAGTTCGGTGGGCGTCGACGTGGTCACCTGCTCATGCTAGGCGGCGCACGCCGCGCGTGGTCCGGGCGGCCGGAGGCGGCGGGACCCGCGGGCCTGGCAAGGTAGGCGCCATGCCTGGATTCGACGCCGCGACCGTCCTCGACCTCAGCGACCCGGCCACCCTCGCCGATCCGTATGCCGGCTTCGCCGCCGCCCGTGCGCAGGCGCCGGTCGCGTGGCACTCCGGCTTGGGGATGTATATCGCAACCTCGCACGCGGCGTGCTCCGCCCTGCTCCGGGATCGCCGCCTGGGCCGGATCTTCCGCGATCGCGAGCCGGTGGCCGACTGGGACACCTTCAACTGGTTGCATGCGGATTCGATCCTCGACTGCGAGCCGCCTAAGCACACCCGCTTGCGGCGGCTGGTGGCCGGAGCATTCGGCCGCGGGCATGTGCAGCGATTGCAGCCGCGCATCGAGGAGTTGTCGCGGCAGCTGCTCGACGAGGTCGGTGGTGTCGAGGAGTTCGATGTCATCGCCGGGCTGGCCGAGCCCCTGCCGGTCATGGTGATCGCCGATTTGCTGGGCTTCCCCAACACCGATCTGCACTTGCTGCGCCCGTGGAGCCAAGCCATCGTGAAGATGTACGAGCCCGACCGCTCCCCGGCCGACGACGCGCGTGCGCAGCAGGCATGTGGTGAGTTCGCGGCATACGTGCGGGAGTTGGCGGCCCACCGGGCGGCGCATCCGGGGGAGGATCTGCTGACCGATCTGGTGCAGGTGCGCGACGGCAGCGACAAGCTGAGCGAGCGCGAGCTGATCGCGACCGCGGTGCTGCTGCTCAACGCCGGGCACGAGGCGAGCGTCAACGGTTTCGGCAACGGGCTGCACTCGTGGCTGGCGGCCGGACAGCCGCCCATCGACGCCGCCGACCCGGCTGCGGTCGAGCGGCTGGTCGAGGAATTTCTGCGGCACGACAGCCCGTCGCAGCTCTTTGACCGGACGGCGACCGAGCCCGTCGACCTGCTCGGGGTGCATATCGAGCCAGGGGAAAAGATTGCGGCGCTGCTCGGGGCGGCGAATCGTGACCCGGCAGTTTTCGCTGAGCCCGAACGGTTCGACCCGGCGCGCGAGCCCAACAACCACCTGGCTTTCGGCCTCGGGATCCACTTCTGCATCGGCGCCCCGCTGGCCCGGCTGGAGATGCAGACCTCGGTGCGCGAGTTGCTGGCGCGTCACCCCCGGCTGCGGGTGGTCGAGGCCGAGCGTCGCCCGACCTTCGTGCTGCGCGGTTTCGAGCGGCTGATCATCGCGTCTTACTGACTTCAGTAGTGACAGCTAGCATTACTGCATGACCATCACGATCAAGAACGACGAGGTCGAGCGCAAGGTGCGTGAACTCGCCCTGCGTACCGGTCAGACCCTCACCGGTGCCATCGCGTCTGCTGTGGCTCGCGAACTGGCTGCCACGCCCAGGACGCACGAGACGCGCCAAGAGCGCTATGACCGGCTTCGTCGGTTGAGCCAAGAAACGGGCCGCTACATTCGCGAGCGCAACCTGCGTTTCCTGACCGACGACGATCTCTACGACGAGCTCGGCTTGCCCAAATGATTGTGGATGCCTCGGCGATCATCGCCGTCCTGAGAGATGAGGCTGATGCGCCTCAGCTGACATCGGCCCTCGTTGGCGCGCAGAGCTTGCTGTTCTCCGCGGCAAGCTATCTCGAAGCAGGGATCGTGATCGACAGTCCGCGCGACCCCACGCTCTCGCGTCGGCTCGATGAACTGCTCGAGGATTTCGACATCACCGTCGTGCCGGTCACGCCCGAGCAGGCCCGCATCGCGCGGGACGCCTATCGCGACTTCGGTCGCGGGTCAGGGCATCCGGCGCGGCTGACTTTCGGCGACTGCTTCAGCTATGCGCTGGCCAGCGAGCGGCGCGAGCCGCTGCTCTTCAAGGGCGACGATTTCGGTCACACCGACGTGCGGTCGGCGCTCACGGCACCCGACTGATCGCCCACCAGAAATCGCCGAGGCCAGGGCCGCGAAGAGCGCTGATCGCGGAATTGCGTTCCAGCGCAGCGAGATAGCCGCGTGGATCGCTCCGCGCCTGCTCGTATGACGCCCGCTCGCCCACCAGCCCTAGCTCGCCGAGTGCGTCGCGCTGGGTGATCAGACGGTCCGCGCCAAGCGCGTCCATCGCGACGTGCGCGGTCAGATCACAGGTCGCGTCGGGGACCGGGCTGACCTGGTGGCCGGCGCGATAGCCGGTCAGCGTGCCACCCGCCGGCCGGTCGGCGCGCAGGTGGCCGTAGTCGATCGCGACGACCAGCGAGCCCGGGGCGCAGGCGGCGAGCAGGCGGGCATACGCCTCGTCGCGTGAGCGGCCGATCTCGATCCGCTCGCCGCGCACCCATCGGTCGACGCCGCGGCGGGCGGGCCACCAGCGCGACGCCCAGGCACGGTCGCCTGCGGACACCGCCGACCCGAGCGACTCCCTTCCGGCACCGTCGACGAGCACCTCCCGCACTCGGCCGGAGGCATCCGCTTCGGCGACCAGGCAGGGCACGACGTCCAGCCACTCATTCGCGATAACGAGCGCCGTCCCGAGGTCGTGCAGGTCGGGAATATCGGACCCTCCATCGGAACGACGCCACTCCACGGGCTGCGGAAGCCCTTGTGGTGCCACGACATCCACGCCGAGCAATCGCACATCAGCGGCAACCGGCGATGCCGCCAGGAACCCGAGCAACTCGCCCCGGCCGCTGCCGACATCGACGATCGTCGCGAGTCCCTCCCGCTCGGCCAGGCGTCCGATCGCGGAGGCGAAGACGACGCCAAGGGCGCCGTGACAGGACGTCGTGAAGTGACCGGCCGGACCGGAGGCGTCACGATAGAAGCCGCCCTCGGCATACAGGGCGTGCTGCCACGCCGTCGCCCAGGGGATCACCGGGTGAGGCTACGGCCGGGTGGGGTCCGCGTCATACTCGCCGATCGCATAGCGCAAGCGCTGGCCGATGTCCTCGAGGATGGCGGCGACCGAGTCCAGCCGGGCCGGCTCGTGCGGGTCGAGCAGCCCGACCGAGCGGCAGCGAGCGCCGAGGGTCTCGATGGCGGGGCCGGACATCGCCCCGCCACGCAGTTCTGCTTCGAATCGCCCCAGCACGGCGATCAGGACCAGGGCATCGCTGGTCAGGATGGGATTGGGCGTCGCCTCGGACATCGCAGTCCACCTCTCTCACGTGAGGCTGGCTTCCAGGATGACAGACTTGGCCGGTGACGTCGCCGCCGCCGCTGCTGCCTCCGGGCCGCCTTCGCGTCGGCATTGTCGGTGCCGGGAAGGTCGGCGCGGTCCTCGGTGCCGCCCTGGCCAATGCCGGTCATCTCGTCATCGGGGCCAGCGCCGTCAGCGCCGCGTCCCTTGCTCGCGCCGAAGCGCTGCTCCCCGATGTCCCGATCCTGCCGGTCGATGACGTGGTCGCGACCTGCGATTTGGCGGTTCTCGCCGTTCCCGACGACGCTCTCGCGCCGCTCGTCGCCGGCCTCGCGACCACGGACGTATGGCAGCGTGGGCAGCTCGCGCTGCACACCTCTGGGCGCAGCGGGCTGGGTCCGCTCGCCCCCGCGATCGCCCTCGGCGTGGGCGGCATGGCCATCCATCCGGCGATGTCCTTCACCGGGACGGTGATGGACATCACGCGCCTGCGGGACTGCTGCTTCGGTGTGACGGCGCCTCCAGACCTGCTGGCCCCCGCCCAGGCCCTGGTCGTCGAGATGGGCGGCGAGCCGGTGATCGTCGACGAGTTCGACCGGACGCGCTATCACCTCGGCCTGGTCCACGGCTCGAACTACCTGATCACTCTCGCCGCCCAGGCTGCGCAGATCCTGCGCGGAGCCGGGATCGAGGACACCGACCGCATGCTGCGACCTCTGATGAGCGCTGCCCTCGACAACGCGCTGCGCTCGGGTGACGCCGCTCTCACCGGACCCGTCGCCCGCGGCGATGCCGGTACGGTTTCCGAGCACCTCCACGTGCTCGCTTCCGAGTCCCCGGATGTGCAGGCGGTCTACCGCGTCCTCGCGGAGGCCACCCTTCGCCGGGCGATCGACGGTGGCCGATTGGCGCCCCACTCCGCTTCGACGCTCGACCAGGTTCTCCACCCCCAGGAGGAAGCACCGTGACTGCGACCACAACGACGACGCCGGTTGTCGCCCGGACCCGCGATGAGCTGCGTGCGGCGCGAGCCGCGTTGAGCGGCAAGGAGATCGCCGTCGTGATGACGATGGGTGCCCTTCATGAGGGCCATGCGACGCTGATCGAGCAAGCTCGCGCAGAGGCCGACCACGTGATCGTGACGATCTTCCTCAATCCGCTGCAATTCGGGCCGAAAGAGGATCTCTCGCGCTATCCGCGGACCTTCGACTCCGACCTGGAGATCTGCAGCCGGTATGGGGCCGATCTGGTCTTCGCACCTACGCCCGATGTCATCTATCAGGACGGCGACCCGGGCGTCCGGATCTCAGCCGGGCCCTTGGGGACGCTGCTCGAAGGACATTCGCGCCCAGGGCATTTCGACGGCATGCTCACCGTCGTCGCCAAACTCATGCACCTGAGCGCAGGCACTCGCTTCTATTTCGGGCAGAAGGATGCCCAGCAGTTGCTGCTCATCCGGCGGATGGTGCGCGATCTCGATTTCCCGGCCCGAGTCATCTCGGTGCCCACGGTCCGGGAGCCCGACGGACTGGCGATGTCGAGCCGCAATACCTACCTGACCGAGAGCGATCGCGAGGTCGCGTTGTCCCTCTCCCGGGCCCTGCGCGCCGGAGCGGCAGCGGCACCCGAGGGACCCTCGGCCATTCGTCGCGCAGCCCGTGGAGTCCTGGTCGCCGAGCCGCTCGTGCTCGTCGACTATCTCGTGCTCGTCCATGCGACGACCCTGCGTGACGTCCCGGAGTGGTATCGCGGCGAGGCCCTGCTCGCGGTGGCCGGCAAGGTCGGCACCACCCGGTTGATCGACAATCTGCCCGTGCTCGTGGGTCCGGGCGGCGGAGCCCTGGACGTCTTCAGCAATCCCGACGATCTCGGCGCCGCCGAGCCGATGTGAGGACACCGATGCAACGCATCATGCTGCACAGCAAAATCCATCGAGCCACCGTCACTCAGGCCGACCTGCACTACGTCGGCTCGATGACAATCGACCGCGACCTGATGGACGCCGCGAACCTCCTTCCGGGACAACAGGTCGACGTCGTCGATGTCGACAACGGCAACCGGCTGACGACCTATGCCATCGAGGGCAAGCGAGGCTCTGGCACCGTCTGCATCAATGGCGCCGCGGCCCGGCTGATCTCCCCGGGCGATCTGGTCATCGTGATCGCCTACGCGATGATGGACGATAAGGAGGCGCGCAGCTTCGAGCCGCAGGTCGTCTTCGTCGACACGTTCAACCGGATCGTCGAGGTCGGCCACGACGGCGGCGACGTCCCGGACGGCTACGGTCTCAAGACGTCGGCCGTGACCAAGCGGCGTCATGGCTGACCACACGGAGTTGCCCGAGGTGCGGATCCCCCGCTATCTGCTGGCAGGGGAGCCGGGGTGGAGGACCGAGGCCGATGTCATCGTCGTCGGCTCGGGGATCGCCGGGCTGACCTGCGCGCTGCGACTGCGCGAGCAGGTGGACCGGGTGTTGCTCGTGACCAAGACCGTGCTCTCTGCCGGGTCAACGGCCTGGGCCCAGGGCGGCATCGCGGCCGCGCTCGACCCGGAGGACTCACCCGAGGAGCACCTCCAGGACACACTGGTCGCCGGCGTCGGGCTGTGCGACGAAGCCGCAGTCCGGGCCTTGGTCACCGAAGGGCCGGAGCGCGTGCGCGAACTCGTCGCTCTCGGGACGGAATTCGATCGTGCCGCGGACGGCGGGATCCTATTGACCCGCGAGGGTGGGCATCACCGCGACCGGATCGCGCATGCCGGCGGGGACGCCACGGGGGCCGAGATCTCGCGCGCATTGATCGCCGCGCTCGATCGCGTCATCACCGACCCGGGCATCGAGGTCATTGAGCACGCCCTCGTCGTCGACCTGCTGCAGGATGCCGGCGGACGGGTGGCGGGCGTGACCTTGCACGTGATCGGCGAGGGCGACCACGACGGGGTGGGCGCGGCATACGCCCGCGCGGTGGTGCTCGCCACCGGCGGACTGGGGCAGATCTACGTCTCGACCACCAATCCCAGCGTCGCGACCGGTGACGGCATGGCGGCGGCGCTGCGGGCCGGGGCCCTGCTGACCGACCTTGAGTTCGTCCAGTTCCATCCCACGGTGCTCTTCCTCGGTGAGGGCGCGCAGGGGCAGCAGCCGCTGATCTCGGAAGCCGTCCGCGGCGAAGGGGCCTTCCTCGTCGACAAGGACGGCATGCGTTTCATGCAGGGCGTGCACCCGATGGCCGACCTGGCGCCGCGCGATGTCGTGGCGCGGGCCATCGTCGCGCGGACGGCGCAGACGGGCAGCGATCACGTGTGGCTCGATGCGCGGCACCTCGGAGCCGTGTTCTTGGAGAAGCGATTTCCGTCGATCGTTGCGCGCTGCCGGGAGCTCGGCATCGATCCCGCAACACAACTCATCCCCGTCGCGCCCGCGCAGCACTACGCCTCCGGCGGCGTGTGGACCGACGTCGCCGGCCGCTCCACTCTCGACGGCCTGTATGCCTGCGGTGAGACCGCCTGCACCGGCGTCCACGGCGCCAACCGGCTCGCGTCGAACTCCCTGCTCGAAGGTCTGGTCTTCGCACACCGGATCGCGGACGACATCGCTGCGCGGGTGACGGCGGGCGAGTTGGCGCCCGGCGCGCCGTTGCCGCCCGGCGGCGACACGGGCCTGCTCGATCCCGCGAACCGGGCGGAGGTTCAGCGGGCCATGACAGCGGGAGCCGGACCGGTGCGCACGGCGGAGTCGACGCGGCATACGCACGCGGTGCTTGCGGAGCTAGTCGGGAGGTCCAGCGCTGAGCAGCCGACGACACAGGCGTGGGAGACAACGAATCTCGCGCATGTGGGGCTGGCCTTGTGTGTCGGCGCGCACGCGCGCGAGGAGACGCGGGGCGGGCACGAGCGTGCCGACTTCCCCGAGCGCGACGACCGGCATTGGCTCGGCCATCTCTCGCACGTGCGGACCGAGGATGGGGTCGCACTGACGTATATGGCGCAGGAGGAGTCGCGGCGATGACGGTGGAATTCCCGGTGGCGGACGCCCGGCGGGTGGTGCGCGAGGCGCTGATCGAGGATCTCGGCGGACTCGACGGCATCGATGTGACGACGGCCGCGACGATCGACCCGGCGGGCCGTGAGCGCGGGCACGTCGTCGCCCGGGAGGCCGGCGTCATCGCCGGATTGCCGGTGATCGCGCTCGTGGTGGACGAGGTCGCGGGCATCACCCGAGGCGGCACCGTGGACGTGCATCTGCTGGGTGCGGACGGCGACCGGGTCGTGGCCGGGCAGGTGATGGCCGAGCTGGACGGGCCGGCGACGACGATCCTGACCGCGGAGCGGACCCTGCTCAACATCATTTCCCGGCTCTCGGGAGTCGCCACCGTGACCCGGCAATGGGCCGATGCCCTGGCCGGCACCGGCACGACCGTGCTCGACACGCGCAAGACGACACCGGGGTTGCGGGCGCTGGAGAAGTATGCCGTGCGTGCCGGTGGCGGCACCAACAAGCGCATGGGCCTGTATGACGTGGCGATGATCAAGGACAACCACAAACTGGCGGCGGGCTCGATCACCGCGGCCTACGAGCGGATCCGGGCACGCTTCCCCGACGTGCCCATCCAGGTCGAGGTCACGACCGTCGACGAGGCCCGTGAAGCGGTGGCCGCCGGCGCGCGATTCGTGATGTGCGACAACATGTCGCCGGAGTTGCTCGGCGAGACGGTCGCCGCGATCCGCGCGAGCGGTGAGAGCGTCGAGATCGAAGCCACCGGCGGCCTGACGCTCGTCAAGGCCCCCGCCTATGCCGCCACCGGCGTCGACTATCTGTCCGTTGGCGCCTTGACGCATTCCGCGCCGATCCTCGACGTCGCCCTCGACCTGGTCTGAGACGGCGTTTTGGGGCACAGCTTTCCCGCCCGATGCCACAAACCCCTTGGTCGGGCGAAAAAACTTCCGTTGCCTACGAGAGCCTTCCCGCGCGGATGCCGTTGGGTTGCCGCGTCAGGGGCCCCCGAGCACTTCGCGTATGGTGCGCATTCCGAGGGCGTACATGCCCAGGTTGCTCTTCTCGTCGTAGTGCACGAGGCCCATCGCCTGGACGAAGGCCCAGGCGCGGCCGCGTTCCCACTCCAGATCCGATGACGCGATTGCCGCGCGGAGCCGCCCGCGGCGTGGGGTGTCGAGCACATGCCATGCGGCCACGAGGTCCAGCGCCGGGTCCGCCGGCCCGAAGCCGCCGCCGTCGAGGACGCCGATCAGTTTGCCGCCGCCGACAAGGAGATTGCCGGGCACGAGGTCACCGTGGTTCATGACATCCGGGTCTTCGCGAGCAAGCTCGCGCAGGTGGCCCCAGAGCGCCGCGGTGCGGGCAGGGTCGAACCAGGGGGCGTTCCGCCGGATGCACTCCGCGACCCAGTCGTCGTGGTCGGTCAGCGCGCCGCCGCGACCATCGCCGCGAAATCGCCGGCCACGCGTCGGCGCGCTGCGTAAGGCGAGGACGAGGGCGGCGAGGTCGTCGGCGAGTTGGTCGGAATCGGCATACTGGCCGATCCGCGGAACGCTGCCGGGCACCCAGGTCTGGATGGCGAAGGGCATCGGATAGCCGATCCCTGGCCTGCCCAGGGCGACCGGTCGCGGGGCAGGAACGGGACTGACCTCGGCCAGTTCGGCCTGCGCCGCGCACTCGGCCGTGAGCCAATCGGGGCGCGGCAACGGCATCCTGAGGCCGCAGTGGCAATCGCGCGGTGAGCGATGCGCCCAGCCGGAAGATCGCGTTGACAGTGCCAGCGGTGACCAGTCGGGTGACGGGCAGATCGCGCCACCGCGGGAACTGATCGGCCACGAGGGCGCGCACGGTTGTGGTCTCGATAACGAGTTCATCGTCGTGCATCGGCACAGCAGACGATACGCATGGCAAACCCCTTGTCGGCAAGGGAAATCGTCCCGTGCGCACGAGGGGTTTGTGGCATCGGGCGGGAAGCAGTGACGCCTGTGGTTTCAGTCGATGACGTGGCGGAGGTACTGGCCCGGGGTGGCCAGGAACCGGCGGTAGTGGTCCACGACATCGAGATCGGACCAGTCGCGAGGGTGCAGGCCCTCGTGGTCGAGTTCGAGGATGGTCGCCCCCGGGATGGCGGCGAGCACGGGGGAGTGGGTGGCCATGAGCACTTGGGCGCTGCGGTGTTGCGCCAGCGCGTGCAGGGTGCCGACGAGGGCGAGTTGGGCGCTGAAGGACAGGCCGGCCTCGGGTTCGTCCATCACGAAGAAGCCGTCGCCCCGGAACCGGCTGCTGCCTAGCATTGCCAAGAAGGACTCGCCGTGGCTCATCCGGTGGAAGTCGGGATCGCGTGGGCCGGGATTGTTGGCGAGATAGGTGAAGAGCCCGTGGGTGGTCTCGGCGCGCAGGAAGTAGCCCCACTTGCTCGCGCCGGCCCCCCGCTCGAGGGTGAGGTCGTCGTGGAGGGCGGATTCGCTGGCATACGTGCGGTGCATTGCGCCGGTCGACCCGCCCTCGGCGGCGAGGCCGAAGGCCATCGCGATGGCCTCGACCAGGGTGGACTTGCCGGTGCCGTTCTCGCCGACGAGCACCGTGATCCGGCCGAGGTCGAGGCCCTCCCGAAGCAACTGGCGCACCGGGGCCAGGGTCATCGGCCACTGATCCGGGTCCGGAGAGGCATCGCTCGCCCGGCGCACGCGACGGACGGGCAGGGGATCGGACCAGCGCATAAAGGAACTGTAGGGACAGGGGCCGACACACCGCCTTCGGACTGAACCGGCCTTTCGACGGGGCTGAACCGGCCTTTCGACGGGGGGGAGGTGCGCTTTCGACGGGACTTAAACTGGAGCGTGTGACCGCCACCGACGCGCCAGCGGGCGCCACCGACGCGCCTGAGCTGCCCGAAGCCGAACTCACCGAGCAGATGCGCTTCCGGCACGCCAAGCGCGAGCGGCTGCTGTCGGCGGGCCGCGCGCCCTATCCGGTGACGGTCGGCCGCACCCACACCCTGGCCGAGGTGCGCGACCGGTGGGGTGATCTGACGGCAGGCGAGGAGACCGGCGAGAGTGTCGCCGTCGCGGGCCGGGTCGTGTTCATCCGCAACACCGGCAAGCTCGCCTTCGCCACCCTCCAGGAGGGCATCGGCACTCGGCTGCAGGTCATGCTCAGCCTCGCCGAGGTGGGCGAGGAGGCGCTGGCCGACTGGAAGGCCGATGTCGACCTAGGGGATCACGTGCTGGTCGAGGGCCGGGTGATCGCCTCCAAGCGCGGCGAACTGTCCGTGCTCGCCACCCGGTGGCAGATGGCCTCCAAGGCCCTGCGCCCGCTGCCCGTCTTCCACAAGGAACTCGCCGAGGAGACCCGCGTCCGGCAGCGGTATGCCGATTTGATCGTTAGGCAGGACGCCCGCGACATGGTGCGCCTGAAGGCTGCGGCGATGAAGGCGACGCGCGCCGTGCTGGACGCCGAGGGTTTTGTCGAGGTCGAAACGCCCATCCTCCAACTGATTCACGGCGGCGCCCAGGCCCGGCCCTTCCGGACGCATATCAACGCCTTCGACCAGGAGATGGTGCTTCGCATCGCCCTTGAGCTCAACCTCAAAAAGGCGATCGTCGGCGGCGTCGACCGGGTCTATGAGCTCGGCCGGATCTTCCGCAACGAAGGCGTCGACGCCACGCACAGCCCCGAGTTCACGATGCTGGAGTTCTATCAGGCGTATGGCGATCAGACGTCCGTCGCCGACCTGACCCGGCGGATCATCCTCGCCATCGCCGATGCCGGCGGCGGCCGGCAGATCGAGACGCCCAAGGGGGTCGTCGACCTCGACGGGGAATGGCGCTGGCTGCCGGTCTACCACGCGGTCAGCGACGCCGTCGGCGAGAGCGTGACGGTCGACACCGACGCCGAGACCCTGCACCGCCTGGCGCGCGAGCACGGCGTGGCGCTCGACCCTGCCCTGGAGAAGGACAAGGTCTTCCTCGAACTGCTCTCCGAACTGGTCGAGCCGGGGCTACTGCAGCCGACTTTCCTGTGCGACTACCCCGCTATCGCCCAGCCGCTCGCCCGGCCGCACCGGTCCCTGCCCGGCCAGATCGAAGCGTGGGACCTGATCATCGCGGGCGTCGAGCGCGGCACCGGATTCTCGGAGCTGATCGATCCGGTCATCCAGCGCGAGGTCCTGACCGCACAGTCCCTACGGGCGGCGGGCGGCGACCCCGAGGCGATGCAGTTGGACGAGGACTTCCTGCGGGCCCTCGAATACGGCGCTCCGCCGATGGGCGGGGTCGGCATGGGCCTGGACCGGGTGATCGCCCTCTTCCGAGGCGTGTCGCTGCGCGAGACGATCCTGTTTCCCCATCTGAAGCCGGAGGTGAACTGAAAAATGAGCGAGTGGATGCCGTATGCCGCGGCGGTCTTGCCGTCTATCGGCGTGGGCTATCTGTTCTATGTGATCATCAAGAACCTCCTCGAGGGCGACCGCAACGAGCGCGCCGCGATGGCCCGCTGGGAGAAGGAGCAGGACCGGCAAATCGAGGACTCCAACCCATCGGTCTGAATACGCGCGCGTATTCAGACCGATGGGTTCGGCAATAAGAAAGTTTGGTAGGCATCCCAGGATTCATGACTTAGGATGACAAGACAGGCTGTACCTCAACACAGACCACCTACCGAAGGGTTAAGGGCTCATACAATGGCTCAACGCGTCCAAGTTATGCTCATCGACGATGTCGACTCGACCGCCGCCGACGAGACTGTGACTTTTGCACTCGACGGCGTCACCTACGAAATCGACCTCAGTTCGGGCAACGCGACTTCGCTGCGTTCCGACCTCGCCCGCTGGATCGGCCATGCGCGCCGCACGGGCGGGCGGAAGTCCACGGGCGCGACGGCAGCCAAGGGCAAGAGCCGCGAAGAACTGGCCAAGGTGCGCGAATGGGCGCGCTCCGCCGGCCACGTCGTCAGTGACCGCGGCCGCATCTCGGCGGCCATCCAAGAGGCCTACGACCGCGCCCACGGCTGAGCGCCATCTGAATCGATCACCTGCGCAAAAGCGGGGTCAATAGGTCGCCGTAGGTGGCTATTCGGTCGAGGGCGTCATCGAACATCACCTGTTCGATGACGCCTTCCCCGTGTGCGGCCGCCTCGACCTCGGCCCACGTGCGCGGTGCGGCGACGTGAGGCAACTCTGTGCCCCGCAAGGAGTAGGGGCAGATCGTGGTCTTGGCCGCGACATTCTGGCTCCAGTCGAAGAAGATCTTGCCCGGCCGCAACGACTTCGTCATCTTCCACGTGACGAGATCGGGCAACCTCTTGGTCAATTCCTGGGCGAGTTGCGCAGCCAAATTGCGTACTTCGTCCGATGTCAGATCGCCGCCGAGCGCGGCATACAGTTGCATGCCCTTGCTCCCCGAGGAAACGGGAAACAATGTCATGCCCAGACCTTGCAGGCGTTCGCGAACGGCAAGGGCGACCCTGCAGCATTCGGTCAGCCCGGCGGGCTTTCCTGGATCGAGGTCGATGACCAGGCGATCAGGATTCGCGCGCCCGCCATTGGCGGCTACCCGCCATTGGGGGATGTGAAACTCCAACGAGTTCAGGTTGACCAGATAGGTCAGATCGGCCAGATTCGTTACTAATGGGTAGGTGACATCATCGATCTTGGCGGATCGCAACCAGGGCGGTGCCCCCGACGGCAGATTCTTCTCGAAGAAGGACTGATCGCCGACCCCGTGGGGCCAGCGCACGCGCGTAACCGGACGTTCGGCCAGATAGCTCAGCATGATCGGGCCGATCTGCGCGTAATAGCTGAGCACCTCCGCCTTCGTCGTCTCGGTGGCGGGGTAGAGCACCTTGTCCAGGCTCGAGATCTTCAGGGTCCGCCCGTCGACATCGACGCGCGTCGTCGGGCCATCGATGGGCATGGCGTCTCCTCTTTCAGGCTTGGGCAAGGTCGTCGGCAGTCAGATCGGAGCGAACCCCGACGAAGGTCGGGTGGCGCAGCCGGCCGCCGCCGGTCTCGCCGAGGAAGCGGACGTCGACCACAACGCGCGGTTCCACCCAGGTGACGTCCTTGGCGTCGAGAGCCGGCACCTCGTCGGTGAACGGGGAGTCGCGTCGACCCAGCGGGGCGAGCAGATCGGCCATTGCCGTGCCGGGCTTGCCCGCCAGCCCGGAGCCCATCCGGCCCGCATAGCGCCACCCCTCCGGGCCCGGGCGACCCAGCAACACAGCACCGAGCCGGGCGGCGTTCCCGGTCTCGGGTCGCCACCCGCCGACGACGGCCGAGACCACCTGCCGGTGGCTGACCTTGAGCCAGTCCGAAGAGCGGCGTCCCGGGTAGTAGGCCGCGCCGCGCCGCTTGCTCACCAGGCCCTCGAGGTCCTGCTCGGCGGTCGCGGCGAGCAACTGGCGACCGTCGGCATAGGTCGGGGGCACCTGCCAATGTGTGCCGGTCAGGTCGAGCCGCTCCAGCAACTCCCGGCGAGCCGACCAGGCGTGTGCCCTCAGATCCTGCTCGAAGAGGCGCAGCAGATCGAAGATCATGAAGGTGATCGGCCTGGTCGACGACAGGCGCTCGGCCTTGCGGCGATCGGCAACGTGCATGCGTTCGGCGAGGGCTGCGAAAGAGGGTCGACCCGCGTCGAAGGCGACGACCTCGCCGTCGAGGAGGAGATCCTCATACGTCTCGGCGAGCGCAGCGAGTTCGGGGAAGGACGCGGTGACGTCCTTCTCGTTGCGTGACCACAGCGTGACCCGCCCGCCGCGCACGTCGGCGAGGATCCGCATACCGTCCCACTTGATCTCGTGCACCCAGGCCGGCCCAGGTGGTGGCGCGGGCGCCGGCGTGGCGAGCATGGGACGCATGCCCCGATTCTGCCGTGGCCCGGCGGGGCGTGGGACACTGCGACGTATGCGTCCGATCTGGAAGGGTGCCGTCTCCTTCGGCCTGGTCAACGTGCCGGTGCGGTTGTATTCGGCGACCGAGAACCACGACATCAGCTTCCGGCAGGTGCACCGCACCGATGGCGGGCGGATCAAATACCAACGGGTCTGCTCGATCGACGGCGAACTGGTCTCCTATGACGACATCGCCAAGGGCTATGAGACCGAGGATGGCGACATGGTCGTGCTCACCGACGCGGATCTGGCCGATCTGCCCTCGCGCACGAGCAAGGAGATCGCGGTCGAGAAATTCGTGCCGCAGGACCAGATCGACCCCATGCTCTTGGACAAGTCCTACTATCTGGAGCCGGACAAGGCCGCCGCGAAACCCTATGTGCTGCTTCGGGATGCGCTCGAGAGCGAGCAGCGGATGGCCCTGGTGACGGTCTCGCTGCGCACGCGGATGACGATGGCGGTGCTGCGCGTTCGCGATGGTGTCATCGTGATGCAGACGATGCTGTGGCCGGACGAGGTCCGCAGCCCGGACTTCGCCTCCCTCGGCGAGGATCAGCACGCCACCGACAAGGAACTGGCGATGGCGCACCTCCTCGTCGACCAACTGGCGGGGGACTATGACCCCGAGGAATACGAGGACGACTACGCGCAAGCCGTCGAGGCGTTGGTCAAGGCCAAGGTCGAAGGCGGCGAGGTCAAGGACCTGCCCAAGCCCGCCGAGGAGACCGGCGAGGTCGTCGACCTGCTGGCCGCGCTGGCAAAGTCGGTCGAGAAGGCCAAGGCGTCGCGCGGCGAGAGCGTCGCCGAGCCCGAAAAGGCACCGGCCAAGAAGGTGGTGGCCAAGAAGAAGGCCGGCTGACGCGCTGCGGTTGGCAGCGACTGGGGGCTCGTCGGCATCGGGTCAGGGCGCGAGCGGGAAGACGTCGATGGCAGGCGCGGGATAGGTGCTCAGGTCCGCGCGGTCGTCGTTGAGGCCGGCGGCGCGGGCGGCCAGGCGCGCGGCACCGAAGATCCCGGGTTGGTCGCACGCGCAGATCGCCAAGTCCGGAACCAGGCTGCGACGGCTCGCCCGCACCGATGCCAGGTGCGTCCAGCCGCCCGCGACCACCAACGTCGTCGCCGGTATGCCGGCGGACTCGATGATCGCGAGCAACTCACGTGCTCGATCGGTCACGTGACCCAGGGCAGCCAGCCAGACCAGGGCCGGGTCGAGTTCTCCGTCGTCGACGGTGACGGTGATCGCCTGATCGTTCATCCCGACGCCTCGAACGGTGACGGCGGCCGGGTGCTGCGGCCAGAGGGCTGCCGCGCGGGCGTCCAGCTCGTGCCGAGCCGGATCGTTCGTCCCGCCCACCATCCGCAGGATCCGCGCCAACAAGAAACCGCCCTTGAGTCCGGCCAGCACACTGGTCAGGCCGTCCACGACGTGCGGCGAAACGCTGAGCCCGAGGCCGGCCAGGCGCTCCCGGTCGGCCGCCGGCGGCAGGCGCTCGCTGACCGCCAGGATCGCCTCGGCGGTGCCCATAGAGTCCAGGGCGAAACCCGGCCGGGCCGCCCCGGCCTCGGCCGCTGCGACCAGGTGGTCGTGGCCGGCCACCGTGAGGACCGCCCCGCGGACCTCCTCGACGCGGTGGTCATCCCGGACCCGGCCGAGGGGCGCGCCTGAGGCGACGATCGGCGGCAGGAATTCGGGGGTGACGTGCAGCAGGTCGAGGGCGGACGGCCATGCGCCCCGGGTGGCGACGTCGATCAGGCCGGTGCGCCCGAAGAGTGAGATGTCGGTGGCGCGGGCGCCGCCGAGGTGATGGCAGATGTATTCGGGCAGCCCTAGCCACTGGCTCCCGTTCAGTCGAATCCCATTGTCGTGCAACCACATCAGCTTAAAGAGCGTGGGCACCGTGGTCAGGTCGAGGCCGGTCGTGACCCGGAAGTCGGTGCGGATGCGGACGGGAAGGTCATCGAGTTGGGCCTGTCCGCGCGGGTCGAACCAGGCGATCAGTGGGTAGGCCGGCCTTCCCTGGCGATCCAAGAGCACCCCTGTCTCGGCCAGTGACGCGAAGCCGATCGAACGCACCCGCACGTGGCCGAGACGGGCTCTGGCGGCGGTGGCGACGCGTTCGAGGAGGTCGTCGATCGTGGCCAGCATGCCGACCGGGTCCCGCTCGGCGCGGCCGCCGCCGAGGTGCGTCCAGTCGGTCTCCAAAGAGGCACTCGCGACCAGCGCGCCAGTGGCGTCCACGGCCACGACCTTGGTGTTCGACGTCCCCAGGTCGAAGCCGATATCGAGGTCCCCGTGGTCCATGCCCTGCCCTGTCGGTGCGATGGAATAGCGTTGCTGGCACGCCGCGTGGGCAGCGTCGCCGGCGCTCGTCAGCCTAGTCGCGAGCCGGCGTGAGACGAATCGGGGAGAGCAGTGGCAACCAGTCAGGATCTCGGGATGCTTCGGCGTTTGGCGCGGATCAGCGACACCGACGGATTCATCCGCACGGCGGCGATCGACCACCCCGAGAACTACCGCATCCTCTTCGACCCCGACCTGAGCAGGGTCACCTTCGAGGAGGTCGTGGAGTCCAAACTCGAGTTGATCACGGCGATGTCGGCGCACGCGTCCTCGCTGCTCCTGGACCCCGTGACCGCGCTCGGCCAGGCCATCATCACCGGCGCCGCGCCGGGCGATGTCGGGATCCTGAGCGGGGTCGAGGACCTCTATTACACCCCGGACGACAGCCCGGTCGGCTTTGCCACAGAGCTGAAGATCAAGCCGGGCTGGCGGCCCGCGCAATTGGCCGCGCTCGGGGTGGACGCGGCCAAGCTCGTCGTTTTCTATCGGGCCGACGCGCAGGACGCCGCCGCCGAGCACGCTCACGCCGTCGTCGCCGAGGTCGCCGCCGAATGCCACGCGTTGCATCTGCCGTTGGTGGTCGAGCCGCTCTGGTATCCCCTCCCCGGCGAGTCGCTCGACGACCCCGCGGTCCGCGCGCGCCGGACCGCGAGCGTCATCGCCTCGGCGGCGTCCTTCCGCCAGGCCGGCGCGGACATCATGAAGGTGGAGTTCCCGGTGTGCCTGGCCACGGAGGACGGCCGCGAGGGTGCGGACTCGGCTTGCGCGGCCCTTGCCGAGGGCATCGACGGCCCGTGGGTCCTACTGTCCGCCGGCGTCACCTTCGACGGCTTTGCCGAGCAGATGACCTATGGCGCCCGCCACGGCGCGAGCGGCTTCATGGCCGGCCGGGCGATCTGGGGCGACGGGGTCGGCCGCCATGACGCAGACCGCCGTGCGGCCGGTGCCGCGGTTGCCTGCGAGCGGCTCGACCGCCTCACCGAGATCCTGCACGCCGAAGGGGCGCGGCGGGCCTGGGTGCCGGTCGCGGCCGACCGGGCCGCCGCCGAGGTCCCCGAGGACTGGTATCTCGGGTTGTCCCAAGGCGAGTAGTCACATCTCTGAGGCGCGTGGCGCCGCCGGCGGGGCATACCCTCACGGCATACCCTCACGGCATGCCCGAAGGCCACACCCTGCACCGGCTCGCCGGCGCTCTCGATGTCGCGTTCTCCGGGACCGCGCCGCTGGTCACAAGCCCGCAGGGGCGCTTCACCGAAGGAGCCGCGCTGCTGAGCGGGCGCGCGGTCGAGCGCGCGGAGGCCTATGGCAAGCACCTCTTCGTCCGCTTCGCCGGTGACGCGGTGCTCAATGTTCACCTCGGACTGATCGGCTCCTTCGACGTGCTGACGTATGCCGATCCCGCTCCGCCGCCGCCGACCGGCGCCGTGCGGGTCCGGATGGTCAATGAGCGGGCGTTCGCCGACCTGCGTGGCGCGACCCTGGTTCAGATCGTCGGCCCGGAGGAGGTCGAGGCGACCATCGCCCGGCTCGGGCCTGACCCGTTGCGCGTCGGAACGCCCGGCAACGACCCGACGCGCTCCCTGACCCGCCTGGCCCGCACCCAACGCTCGGTCGCTGAATGCCTGATGGATCAGTCGATCATCGCCGGTGTCGGCAATGTCTACCGCTGCGAGGTGCTCTTCCGGCACCGGGTCAATCCCTTCACGCCGGGCGCGAAGGTCAAGAAGCGCACGTGGCTGGCGATGTGGGACGACCTGGTCGCGCTCTTGCCGATGGGGGTGGCCTTCGGGCAGATCATCACGCTCGAGGATCAGCTCGACGCGGCGCGTGAGTTGCTCGCGGGGCGGGACCCGACGGCATACGTGCCGGAATGGGGTGGGGTGATGCCGGGTGAACGGGGGCGCTTCGTGCGTGGTGGCGCCGTGGCCCCGTTCCCGCGCGAGTATGCCGTCTATAAGCGCGATGGACTGCCGTGCCTGGTCTGCGGCTCGAAGATCCGCACCGCGGTCGTCGCCGGGCGCAACCTGTTCTGGTGCGGCCGCTGTCAGCGGCGCAGCTGAGCCTGCGGGTTAGGGTCGACGGCCCGGACGGCTTGGCCGAGTTGCGGCGGCGGATCATGGCCGGTCCGCCCCGGCGCCTGAGTCAGGACACCTCGGCCTGAGCCAACAGCCGGGGGAGCATGGCCACGGCGCGCTCGCGCAGGAAGTCCAACGCCTCGGGCTGTCCGGCCAGGTGGCGAAGAAGCGCCCGCTCGAAGACGCCGTCGAGCATCGCGTAGGCCGTGGCGGAGTCGGTCCCGAGTTCCCCGCCGGCCAAGACGGCATACCTGCTCAGCACCCGCCAGATCATGTCCTCGAGCGTGGCGTCGATCATCAGCACGTCGGGGCGCAGGACGTCTTCGAACATCGCCTGGGTGCGCAGGTCGTACCAGAGCCGGTGCATGGCGGCATCCTCGACGAGCGTCTGCGTCAGACGCTCCGCGAAAGCATCGAGAAGCGCTGGGGCAGAGACGGATTCGGCGATGATGTCGTCGTAGCGCGTGACGCATTGGGTCTTGTAATAGCGCACGCAATACGTGATCAGCTCGGTTTTGTCGCTGAAGTAATAGTGCACGACGCCATGGCTGAACGGGGAGTTCGCGGCGATATCGCGCAGGCTGGTGCGGGCATATCCGAGTTCGCCGAGTGTGAGCAGTGCAGACTCGGCGAGTTCGTTGCGCCGCTCTAAACCCTTGCGGTGGCGAGCGCGGCTCGGGCCGGGCGAACTCACGAGCGCTCATGCTACTCGCCATCGGCCCCGAGCCCAAGGTCTTGACCATCGTCAAGAAGTTCACCAGAGTTGGTGCCGGCACACCGTGGTGCCGACCGGCCCGGTGCCGGCGCGAAACGACGAAGGAGCGGTATGACGTCCATCGACCTGACCGGACGCAAGGCCATGGTGACCGGCGGAGCCCAGGGCCTCGGCGAAGGGATGGCGCAGGCGCTCGCTGCCGCCGGCGCGCGCGTCATGATCGCCGATGTGCAGAAGAGCGGCGCACAGACGGCCGAAGCGCTCGGTGCCGGCCACGGGTTCGTCCGGCTCGATGTGACCGATGACGCGAGCTGGGAACAGGCGATCGCCGCAGCTGTCGATCACCTCGGCGGGCTTGACATCCTCGTCAACAACGCCGGTATCGAGATCACCAGCCTGATCACCGAGCTCGACCCGGCCGACGTGCGCAAGATGCTCGAGGTCAACGTCCTCGGCACCGCACTCGGGCTCAAGCACGGCCTGCGGACGATGCGCCCAGGAGGTGC
The DNA here is from genome assembly GCF_039531165.1 of Nostocoides vanveenii. Classification (NCBI taxonomy): domain Bacteria; kingdom Bacillati; phylum Actinomycetota; class Actinomycetes; order Micrococcales; family Intrasporangiaceae; genus Nostocoides; species Nostocoides vanveenii. Next base: position 33,521 of record NZ_BAAAPN010000043.1, read on the forward strand.
GGCGGGCAATGGCGGCACGATCATCAATGTCGCCAGTGTTGCGGCGACCATCGCCTTCCCGGCCATCGCCGTCTATTCGGCGACGAAGTCAGCCGTGGACCGGCTGACCCGGGTCGCCGCGATGGAGGCCGGCAAGCTCGGCTATGGCGTGCGCATCAACTGCATCTACCCCGGTCTGGTGCCGACGGCGATGGGCGCCGGTCTGGCGAACGACGTTGCCTCCATTGGACTTTTCGAGAGCCCGGAGGCCGCTGTCGGTGCGGTGGTCGAGTTGACGCCCTCGGGCCGGCTGGGGCAGGTCGACGACATGGCGGACGCCGTCGTTTTCCTCGCCTCCGACGCCGCGAAGTTCGTCAACGGCGTCGGGCTGCCCGTCGACGGCGGCATGGGCATGTGATCGTGCCGGCCCGGCCCCCCTGCGCGCCGGGCCGGCCTCGCGGCATCGACGCCACCCTCGGACAGCAAGGAGCAGACGCGTGCGCATCGTCGACTATCTCGACAAGGGGGCCTCGCTCGGCCCGAACCGGGCGTGCCTGACCACCGAGGGCCGGTCCCTGTCCTACGCCGACGTCGTCGACACCTCGTATGCCGTCGCTGCCGCGCTGGCGGGCTCCGGTGTCGTCGCGGGTGACAAGGTCGCCATCATCTCCAGCAATGACCCGGTCGCGTTCTCCTGTGTCTTCGGCATCAGCCGCGCCGGGGCGGTGTGGTGCCCGATCAACCCCCGCAACGAGGCGGCGGAGAATCGCGAGCTGCTCGCGCTTTTCGACTGCGCCACAGTCATTTTCAAATCGTCGTATACCGATCTGGTCGCCCGGATCCGCGACGACCTGCCCGCGGTGCGCACCTGGGTGTGCTTCGACGCGCAGGTCGAGGGTGCCTTGACGTGGGACGCGTTCGTGGCCCGGGGAGAGGGCGCCAGCCGGGTGGACCGGGCCGCCGTCGACGACCTGGCCATGATCGCCGGCACCGGCGGCACGACCGGCCGGCCCAAGGGGGTGATGCTCAGCGGGCGCAATCTGGAGACGATGTCGGCGCTGACGTTGATGGGCTACCCCTTCGACGGGCGCCCGGTCTATCTGGCGCTAGCACCGCTGACGCACGCGGCGGGAGTGCTGTGTTTCCCGGTGCTCGCGCGTGGCGGCGAGATCGTCATCATGCGAGCACCGGATGTCGGTGAGTTCCTCGGCCTGATCGAGCGGCACCGGGTGACGCACACCTTTTTGCCGCCGACGTTGATCTATATGGTGCTGGGCCACGAGGCGCTCGGTGCCACGGATCTGGGCTCGCTGCAATGCTTCTGGTACGGCGCGGCGCCGATGAGCGCGGCGCGGCTGGAGGAGGCGCTCACTCGGATCGGGCCGATGGCTCAACTCTTCGGGCAGACCGAGGCGCCGATGATGATCTCGATGATGCCGCCCGCGGACCACTATCGGGCCGACGGCTCGGTTGCCACCGAGAAGCTCTCGTCCGCGGGTCGCCCGGCACCGCTGGTCACCGTCGGGATTATGGACGAGGCCGGTGCCCTGCTTCCGCTAGGGGAGCGGGGCGAGATCGTCGTGCGCAGTTCGCTGGTGACACCCGGCTACTACAAGGACCCCGAGGCGACGGCCGCGGCGAGCACGCACGGCTGGCACCACACCGGCGACATCGGCTATGTCGACGCGGACAACTTCCTCTTTATCGTCGACCGCGCCAAGGACATGATCATCAGCGGCGGTTTCAACGTCTACTCCACCGAGGTCGAGCAGGCGGTGCTCTCGCACCCCGATGTCCAGGACTGTGCCGTGATCGGCCTCCCGGACGAGAAGTGGGGCGAACGGGTTGTCGCGGTCGTCCAGCCGCAGCCCGGGAAGCTGATCGACGGGGGCGAGCTCACGGCATACGTCAAGGGGTTGATCGGCAGCGTGAAGGCGCCCAAGCAGGTCGAGGTCTGGCCCGACCTGCCGCGCTCGAAGGTCGGCAAGGTGGTCAAGACCGATATCAAGGCGGCGCTCACCGGGGGATAACCCGTCGGCGCCCCGGACGTGGGGGCCCGGGATCCCAGCCCTCTCGGTGAGCGGCAGCCGCACTCAGTCTGGTCTGGTCTGGTCTGGTTTGGTAGGCTAAGTGTATGACGACCGTGAACATCCAGGAGGCGAAGACGCACTTGTCGCGACTGCTGGAGCAGGTCCGCGCGGGTGAGCGAGTGATCATTGCCAAGGCTGGGGAACCCATCGCCGAGCTTGTGCCTGTCACCCGCCCGGACATCGTCTTCGGTGCCCTCGTCGGACAGGTCACGATCGACTTCGACGCCTTCGATGCGGCCGATGACGACCTCGCGACGATGTGGGATGGCACGCCGTGATCCTGCTGGACACGCACGTCGCCCTGTGGCTGGTGGCGGCGCCCGATCGGATCGGAGCGCGTTCCCGGCACGCGATGGAACGAAGTGAGGTCTGCTACTTCTCGGCGATCTCGCTCGCCGAGTGCGCGATCAAGCGGATGATCGGCCGCCTGGACGTGCCGGCGGACCTGGCTCGCGTGCTGACCGAGTCGGGTCTGCGCGCTCTGGCCCTGCTGCCCGAGCATGCGGAAGCGATCGAGAAATTCCCCGAACTCGCGCGTCATGATCCCTTTGACCGACTGCTTCTCGGGCAGGCCCTCGTCGAGCGGTGCCGCTTCCTGACCGCGGACCGGCGCCTGCTGGCGTTGCACAAGGCGTGGATCATCCCCGCCGACGAGTGAGGCGGACGCAACGGTCACCGCGGTGTTCGTCACTGCTACCGGGGTTCGTCACCCGTACACCCGTCTGGACGCGTGCCGGGGTGACCAACCGGTGCCGGCATGCCGCTGGGCAAGCGGAGGATTGTGCCCGCCGACGAGTGCCCTGTGAGGGTCGCTGGCCCGCACGGTGCTCCGCTCACAGCGAACGGGTGGCAGCGGCATACGGACGGGCGGAACATCTGCGCGACCCCAGGGGTTGATCAAACAGATCGGCCCGCCGCAGGCGCGAATACGCACGCACCCGCACGGGGCCCGCAGATACGATCGAGGCGACTCGATAGCTAGGAGCAGCCATGTTTGAACGGTTTACCGACCGGGCCCGGCGGGTGGTCGTGCTTGCGCAAGAGGAAGCGCGCATGCTCAACCACAACTACATCGGGACCGAACACATCCTGCTCGGCCTCATCCACGAAGGCGACGGGGTCGCCAGCAAGGCGCTGGAATCCCTCGGTATCGAGCTGGAGAATGTGCGCGAGCAGGTTCAGGAGATCATCGGCCAGGGCCAGCAAGCGCCGTCGGGGCACATCCCCTTCACGCCGCGCGCCAAGAAGGTGCTCGAGCTGAGCCTGCGCGAGGCGCTGCAGCTTGGCCACAACTATATCGGGACCGAGCACATCCTGCTCGGCCTCATCCGCGAGGGCGAGGGCGTCGCCGCGCAGGTCCTCGTCAAGCTCGGCGCCGACCTGAACAAGGTGCGCCAGCAGGTCATCCAACTGATCAGCGGCTATCAGGGCAAGGAGAGCGCCGCGGCCGGGGTCGGCCCGTCCAGCCAGCAGGCCGAGGGCACGCCGGCCGGGTCACTGGTGCTCGACCAGTTCGGGCGCAACCTGACCCAGGCGGCTCGCGAGTCCAAGCTCGACCCGGTGATCGGGCGCGAGAAGGAAATCGAGCGGGTCATGCAGGTGCTCTCGAGGCGCACCAAGAACAACCCGGTCCTGATCGGTGAGCCCGGCGTCGGCAAGACGGCCGTCGTCGAGGGCCTGGCCCAAGACATCGTGCGCGGCGATGTGCCCGAGACCCTCAAGGACAAGCAGCTCTACACCCTCGACCTCGGCTCCCTGGTGGCTGGCAGCCGCTACCGCGGTGACTTCGAGGAGCGCTTGAAGAAGGTGCTGAAGGAGATCCGCACCCGTGGCGACATCATCTTGTTCATCGACGAGATCCACACCCTCGTCGGTGCGGGTGCGGCCGAAGGCGCGATCGACGCCGCGTCGATCCTGAAGCCGATGCTGGCCCGCGGCGAGCTCCAGACCATCGGCGCGACGACGCTGGATGAGTACCGCAAGTACATCGAGAAGGACTCCGCGCTGGAGCGCCGCTTCCAGCCGATCCAGGTCGCCGAGCCCACGCTCGCGCACACCATCGAGATCCTCAAGGGTCTGCGGGACCGGTATGAAGCGCACCACCGCGTCACCATCACCGACGGGGCGCTGGTGAACGCGGCGAACCTCGCCGACCGCTATGTCAACGACCGCTTCCTGCCGGACAAGGCGATCGACTTGATCGACGAGGCCGGTGCGCGGTTGCGTATCCGCCGGATGACCGCACCACCGGACCTGCGCGAGTATGACGACCGGATCGCCCAGGTGCGCCTGGAGAAAGAATCCGCCATCGACGGGCAGGACTTCGAGAAGGCCGCGCGCCTGCGCGACGACGAGAAGAAGCTGCTCGGCGAGAAGGCCCGTCGCGAGCAGGAGTGGAAGGCCGGCGATATGGACGTCGTCGCCGAGGTCGATGAGGAGTTGATCGCCGAGGTGCTCGCCGCCTCGACCGGTATCCCCGTCTTCAAGCTCTCCGAGGAGGAGTCCAGCCGCCTGCTCAACATGGAGGCCGAGCTGCACAAGCGCGTCGTCGGCATGGATGACGCCATCCGGGCACTGAGCCAGGCCATCCGCCGCACCCGCGCGGGCCTGAAGGACCCGCGCCGTCCCGGCGGCTCGTTCATCTTCGCCGGGCCCACGGGCGTCGGCAAGACCGAACTCGCCAAGACGCTCGCGGAGTTCCTCTTCGGCGACGAGGACGCCCTGATCCAGCTCGATATGTCGGAGTACAGCGAGAAGCACACTGTCTCGCGGCTCTTCGGCTCACCCCCCGGCTATGTCGGCTACGAAGAGGGTGGCCAGCTGACCGAGAAGGTGCGACGCCGGCCGTTCTCCGTGGTGCTCTTCGACGAGGTCGAGAAGGCCCACCCAGAGATCTTCAACTCGCTTCTTCAGGTGCTCGAGGACGGACGACTGACCGACTCCCAAGGCCGGATGGTCGACTTTAAGAACACCGTCATCATCATGACGACCAACCTCGGCACCCGCGACATCGCCAAGGGCGTCTCGCTCGGCTTCTCGGCCGGTCCCGACTCCCGCAGCGACTACGAGCGGATGAAGAACAAGGTCCAGGACGAGTTGAAGAACCACTTCCGTCCCGAGTTCCTCAACCGCGTCGACGACACGATCGTCTTCCCGCAGTTGACGCAGGACGAGATCGTCCAGATCGTCGACCTGGAGATCGCCAAGCTCGACAAGCGCCTCAAGGACAAGGACATGGGGATCGAGTTGCAGCCCGCGGCCAAGCAGCTGCTGGCCAAGAAGGGCTACGACCCCGTGCTCGGTGCCCGGCCGCTGCGGCGCACCATCCAGCGCGAGATCGAGGACGTGCTGTCCGAGAAGATCCTCTACGGCGAACTCAAGGCCGGCGAGATCGTCCTGGTCGGCACCGAGGGGGAAGGCAAGGCAGAGACCTTCACCTTCATCGGAACCCCGCACCCCGGAGCCATCCAGGACCTGCCGCTCGTCGTCGCCGACGCGGAGTAGGCCCCGCGCCCGCCGACAGACGTATGCCGCCCCCGTCACCGACGGGGGCGGCATACATCTGTCTGTGGGGGGGCAGGTCGAGCGGCGGAAGTAATGGCGGTGTAAGGGCGGGGTGGCACGGTCCTGCATGCAGGTAGCCGACGAGTGGGCTGCCACGCGAGAAAGATCAACACCATGCCCTCGACACGAGCGCGCGCCACCATTGCATCCGCCGTCCTTGCACTCGGGCTGGCCGGATGCTCATCCGGATCGACCACAGCACCTCGCCCGGGCCGACGGGCTCGCCAGCAACAGGCGGGTCGAGCTCGTCCGGGTCAGCGAGCGCGCCGGCGCCAAGCGCGTCCGAATCGGGCGCGTCCAGCGCCGCCCCCGGGGACTCGAAGCCACCGCCGAGGTCGGGCTCGGGCCGGGCGATCCCGTCACCGGTGTGGCGGGCACTGAGCCGGTCGGCCTGTGCAACTGGCTGAGCGCCAAGGCGTCTTGGTGGTCTTCTGGCTCTCATCGCGCAGCGCCATCCGTGCCCATAGGCCACTCTCGCCGCCGCCGTGGAAGGTCGATATCCGCAGATCGCCGTCCTCGGTGGAGTCATAGGAAGCATTGAGGGGTCAAGGCCATCCAGCGGGGCGCGGTGGTGGCGATGGTGGCGGCCCCGGCGTCACCGGGACTGTAGACCTCGAAACTGGCGAAACCCGGCCCGACGCGCGCGGCGTCCTTCGACCGGAAGGTGCCGCCCGGAATCGTGTAGCGCACCTCGATGGTGCGTGACTGGCCATAGAGCAGCCGCGACGGGAAAGCGAGATTGGCATAATCGAAGCCCTGCTGGGTGCTCGTCGACACGCTCACGGGCGCGCCATTGGAGGTCGCGCGCAAGCCCTTGACGCCCGTGGGCAGCCACAGCGCATACTCCGACCCGTAGTAGTAGGTCGTGGCGGTCGAGGGCTGGACATTGGTGAACGTGATGGTTGTCGTGACCTCGACCGGCGAGCCATCATCGCGCACGTCGTAGTGCGCCGTCCCCGTAACATGGATGCCCTCCTGAGCGTATGCCGCGGTCGGGGCAACTGCGATCCCGGCGCCGACGAGCGCCGCCGCGAGCGCGACGCGCAGGGACGCGCGGAGGGGAGCGGGCGGCATGCGGCGAGCGTATGCCGTTCATCCGCTCCCGCTCAGGCGGCCCGAACGCCGCAGCCCGATCGTGATCTCCGGGAGCGATCCGGCCCGGACCGCCGGGGATGCCGCCCATTTGCCGGCGCGCCTGCTCGGCGCCCGGGGCCTCGATCGGCACCACGCGGGTGTCGGGGTGCTCAGGGCGCGTGCAGCAGCAGCGCCCGCAGTGCCTCGCCGGCAGACGCGGGCTCGGGAAGTGTTGCGGGTGGGGGACCGATGAGCGTGGTCAGCCGCTCCCGGGTCGCGGGCGTGGGCGGCACGCCCTGACCCGACTCCGCGCAGGCCCACGCCAACCTCGCCAGTTGGGCAGCCAGCGAGGAGCCGGGATGCAGGCTCGCCAGCCCGGCGGCGGCCAGGGCGGCCGATCCCGGGTCGAATGGCCCAGCCGGGCGGATGCCCCGCGCAATGTCAACTCCGCCACCGCGCGCTCGTCGCGATCGAGCATCGCCAGTCCGATGTCTCGGCGGATCACCGCAGCCGTCCGGTGATTCCCGCTGCGCTCCAGGACGGCGAGGGCGTCCGCGAGTTCGGTGGTGAGCTGGAGGTTTCCCGCCCTGTTCGGCGGTCGTCCGGGCGACTTCCTGAGCCATCAGGGGGCCGGTGACCGGCGAGGCGTCCCCCTCTGCGCAGGCGAGCAGGCGGCGCTGGAGTTCCTGGACGCCCCCATTAGCCCCGGACTCGGCTCAGCCCGAGGGCGAACCGCAGGGTGACAACGGCAGCGTGGGCGTCGCCGAGCGCCGTGAATGTCTCGGCCACCTCGATAAGGCCGTCCGTCGCATCTGGTGACGTGGCATCGGTGCTGTCGATGGCCATGCCCAGTTGGCGCACATTGGCATCGACCCACGGAGAACTGCCAGCCTGGGCCGCCGCGGTCGCGGCCGAGAGATCGCTGAGCGCGTCGGCCCGCAGCCCGGACCACGCACGTCCCACGCTGCGGAAGGCGTACGCCATCGCCGTCAGCGACTTCTCTGGTGAATCCGTCGATTCGAGCAGGCCGATGGCCTGGTCCAGCAACGGCAGGTGGGTGGCGAAGCGCGCCAGGCCACCGCCGCGCGTCAAACCGATCAGCGCGCTCGCTCGGCCGAGCGGGTCGGAACCCTCGACCGATCCGTCCAGCGCCGCCGTCAACCAGGCATGACCCTCCTGCGCTCTGCCGAAATAGGCAAAGAAGTCGGTCAAGCCGGTCGCGAGTCGCAGGATCACGGCGGGGTCGGAGGTGGCCCATCGGGCCAGCGCCGGGTCCAGATTGGTCCCTTCGCCCGCGGCGTCGTTGATTCCGGCGACCGATGGGACCGCGGTTGGGCGGCCACCGCCGGCGCGACACCGGCCAGCAGCAGGAGGAAGGCGAGCAGCACTGGGAGCTTCCCGCGCGCCTTCCTCCTCCGGCCACCATCGTTGCGCCCCCGGCGGGTGATGACCGATCCGTACTCCATGCCGCGCATTCCAGTGCCTTCTTCCTGCGGCAGCACAAGACGGATCGCCGCGGGAACCAGGCAACAATGCCGGGCGTACATTCCGCTTACACGGCTGAGCTGACTCCGGGCCGGGCGCTCAGCAACGCCGGCGACGCACCCCGCGTCGCGCACCGCGGTCGTCGCGGGCCTCGGCCTCGACCAGACTCAGCAGGCGGCCTTCAGCGTGGTCAAGCCGTCGCCGGCGTCGGTGCTGCTGCTGGAGGTCGGCGGGGTGCTCGACGTCGTGCCGGCCGGCGTGGAGGCGCTCGTCGATGCGGGGGTCGTGCTGGTCGTCGGGTTGTCCGAGATGGCGTTGGCGACCAGCTCGCGGATCTTGGCGTAGTCGGGGTTCACGACGTTGATGACCTTGTTGGTCAGGGGCAGGCTGCGCATCGTCCCGTCGCGCTGGATCTTCTCGATCAGCGGCACCCAGGCTTGCAGGTGTGCCTGGGGGATGTCGATGCTGACATCCGCCTTGAGGACCTCGGCAAGTTGCGGGTAGCGCAGCAGCATCGTGCCCGGGCTGACCTGGTTGACCAGGGCGCCGACCACGCACCGCTGGCGGCGCATCCGGGAGAAGTCGTCGGTGGAGGCCCGGGAGCGGGCATACCAGAGGGCGTGATAGCCGTCGAGGTGTTGCGGGCCCGGCTCGATCCACCCGGTGGTCCCGACGATGGTGCCATCGGGTAGGGCCTTGCAACCGATGCAGACGCGTTCCTTGACATTGACGTCGACCCCGCCCATGGCGTTGACCAGGGCGGCAAAGCCGGAGAGGTCGATGACCACGGAGTTGTCGATCCGCAGGCCGAGGATCTCGCCGATGACATCGCGGGTCGAGCGCAGCCCGGGGTTCGTCTCGCCCGGGAAGAGGTCGGCGTGCTCCTCGGCGAGGGTCCAAATGGCGTTCATCAGGCATTGATCGCCGCAGTCGTAGCCATGGGGATAGAGCGTGGACAGCGGGTTCGACGCGGGGATCGGAGCGCGTTCGAGGTTGCGGGGGATCCCGATCAGCACGGCGTCCCCGGTCCGCGTGTTGATGCTGGCGACCATCATCGAGTCCGGGCGCACACCGACCCGGTCGGCCCCGGCGTCGGAGCCGATGAGCAGCACATTGACGCGTGGGACGGTCTTCCACGGGTCATCTTGCCCCACGGCCGGTATGCCGGCGGTCGCCGTCCCGGTGCTGGTCGGGTCGTGCGCGAAGACGGTCTCGACGACGGAGCGCTGCAGCGTGAGAGTGCGGGCGGCATACAGGCTTGGGGCGGCGACCGCGAGGCAACACAAGAAGGCGACCATCGTGGTGGCGAGGCGTTCGTCACGACTGAGGCCGTGCGGCCGGGTCACCGCCGTGGTGAGGACGATCGAGACCATCCAGACCACGGCCCCGGCGAGCACCGCCCAGAACAACAGCATCAACCGGCCGCTGTTCAGACCGAGGGAGAGCGCCGAGCCGACCAAGCCGTTGCGCAGCAGCGTGTAGATGCCGAAGAGCAGCACGAGAGCCGTCGTGCCCATCAAGACCGTGCCGAACCCGCGCAGGCGGGTGCGCAGCAGGCCGGCGCCGGGGAGCACGGTGCCCAGGAGGGTCATGGCGTAGGTGTGCCGCAGCGGGTGCGGGGTGCGCCGCGTGGGCGGGCGCGTCGGCGCTCGGTCGCTCATCGACTCGGTGCATCCCCCTCATGGGTGTCGGTCGGCTCACTTCATCGTCGCTGCCACTGACGCCTGAACGGCCCAGCGGGTTGTCCGCGCGGCGCTCGGGCTGGGCCGGTCACCGCGGGAGATGGTAGCCGTCGCGGCTGTGCTCGAGTAAGCCATCGGCGATCAACGCGATCAGCAATTTGTCCACCCGGGCCTGGTCGGCACATGGGTCGAAGTCGGCGCGGGGGTGCGGAGCGTCGTCATCGCGCACGAGCGCAAGGATGCGGCCGCGCACTTCCCGGTCGGTGCCGGCATACCCCTGGGGCCGCTTGCGCACGCCGGCGTATGCCGGGTGGCCGGCCGTGCGCCAGCGGCACAGGTCGCGCACTGGGCAGGTCGCGCATTGCGGCGTGCGGGCGGTGCAGACCAGTGCGCCCAGTTCCATGGATGCGACATTCCACCGGTTCGCGTCGGCGCAGTCGTCGGGGAGCCACGCGGCGGCGAGGTCGCGTTCGCCCCTGGTCGGGGTGGGTGCGGCCTGGGCCTCGCCGATCGCGATCCGCGCCAGGACACGACGGACATTGGTGTCCAGGACCGGGAGGGGATTGCCGAAGGCGAAGCTCGCGACGGCCGCAACCGTGTAGTCGCCGACGCCGGGAAGGGCGCGCAGGGCGGCGGGGTCCTCAGGCACCTGACCGGCGTGGTGCTCGACCATGGCCTTGGCGGCCGCGTGGAGGTTGACCGCGCGGCGCGGATACCCGAGCCGACCCCAGGCGCGGAGCACGTCGCCGCGCGAGGCGGCCGCGAGGTCGGCGGGGGTGGGCCATCGCCCCATCCAGGACTGCCAGGGCGCCAGGATCCGGGCGATCGGCGTCTGCTGCGCCATGATCTCGCTGACATAGACTCCCCAGGGCGAGCAGTCCGGGTGGCGCCAGGGCAGGTCGCGTCCCGCCACGGCGTACCAGGCCAGGACGGCTGTATGGACGCGCCCGCGGAACTCGGCCTCGGCGCCCCCGCTCACACGTAGCGTTCGAGGATGCTGGACTCGGCCAGGCGGGTCAGACCCTCGCGGATGGTCCGGGCTCGGCCTTCGCCGACTCCGTCGACGAGCATCAGGTCGTCCTGGGTCGCCGCGAGCAGGCGCTGGAGTGAGCCGAAATGATCGACCAGCCGCTCGAAGACCGGGCCGGGCAGACGCGGCACCTTGTTGAGCAGGCGATATCCCCGGGGCGAGACGCTGGTGTCGAGGCCGTCCGGGCCGGACAGGCCGATCACCTTCGCGGCGGTCCCGGGGTCGAGCAGCTCGGCGCGCGACAGGGCGCCGAGGCCGTGAATGACGGCGTCGACGATGTCGCCGCTGTCGTGTCCCTCGTGGTCGGTGTCGGTCAGGCGGTCGGCCGGTGCGTAATCGCGGATCAGCCAGCCGACATCGTCGGTGACACCGGCGGTGAGTTCTTCCAGCTGCAGGGTCAGCAGGCGTCCGTCGACACCGAGCTCGACGACATACGCGCTGATCTCGCCGCTGATGCGGCGCACCATCTCCATGCGTTGCAGGACGGCGGCGACATCGCGCACGGTGACCAGGTCCTCGATCTCGAGGGCCGAGAGAGTGGCCGTCACCTCATCGAGCCGGGCGCGGTAGCGCTCCATCGTCTGCAGCGCCTGGTTGGCGTGGCTGAGCAACTCGATCGAGCTCTCCAGCACGTGGCGGCGACCCGCGACATAGAGCGCGACGATGCGCATCGACTGGCTGACCGAGACGACGGGCAGGCCGGTCTGCTTCGCCACCCGCTCGGCGGTTCGGTGTCGGGTGCCGGACTCAGAGGTCTCGATGGAGGGGTCGGGGACCAGTTGGGTCGCGGCCCGCACGATGCGTGAGACGTCGGAGTTGACGACGATCGCCCCGTCCATCTTGGCCAACTCGCGCAGTCGCGTCGCGGAGAACTCGACGTCGAGGGGGAAGCCGCCGGTGCACAATGATTCGACGGTGCGATCGTGGCCCAGCACGATCAGGGCGCCGGTGTTGCCGCGCAGGATGCGTTCGAGGCCGTCGCGCAACTCCGTCCCCGGCGCAACAGCGGCCAGGGTCGAGCGCAGCAGATCCTCGTCGTTGTGGTGGGCCACCTCACGCCTTTCGTCATCCCGCCCGGGCGTTCCCGTGCCCGGCCTGAGTCTAACGATGCTGCGTTGATACCGCCCGGCGTGCCGAGGGGTTGTCGGTGGTCTCGTTTAGCGTCTCGGGCATGGCGAAGACGGTGCGGAGCATAACCTTCCGGTGCAGCGAGTGCGGCTGGAGCGGGCCCAAATGGGTGGGCCGGTGCGGGGAGTGCCAGGCGTGGGGGACGGTCGCCGAGGTGGGTGCGCCGGGGGCGCGGACCCGGGCGGTGACGACGCCCGGGCGGCCGGCGCTGCCGATCGGCGAGGTGGACATCACTCGGGCCGCGGCGAACCCCAGCGGGGTTGAGGAGTTCGACCGGGTGCTCGGCGGGGGACTGGTGCCGGGTGCGGTCGTGCTGGTGGCGGGGGAGCCCGGCATCGGCAAGTCCACCCTGCTGCTCGACGTGGCCGCACGGGCGGCGCAATCGGGGGCGACGGCGCTCTATGTCAGCGGGGAGGAGTCCGCGGCCCAGGTGCGCTCACGCGCCGAGCGCATCGAGGCGATGGCGCGGTCGTTGTTCCTTGCCGCCGAGACCGACCTCGCCACCGTGCTCGGCCAGATCGACCAGGTGCAGCCCGATCTGCTGGTCATCGACTCCGTTCAGACGATCGCCAGTGCCGAGGTCGACGGGGCGGCCGGCAATGTCAGCCAGGTCCGCGAGGTGGCCGCGGCGATCATTTCGGTGGCCAAGCAGCGCGGGATCGCGGCGTTGATCGTCGGGCATGTGACCAAGGACGGTTCGATCGCCGGCCCGCGGATCTTGGAGCACCTCGTCGACGTCGTCGTGACCTTCGAGGGGGAGCGGCACTCACGGTTGCGCCTGGTGCGCGCGGTGAAGAATCGTTTCGGGCCGACAGACGAGGTGGGGTGTTTCGACCTCAGTGATGCCGGGATCACTGGGCTGCCCGACCCGAGCGGGTTGTTCCTGTCGCAGCGCGCAGCGCCAGTGTCGGGAACGTGCATCACCGCGACGGTCGAGGGCCGGCGACCCCTGCTGGCCGAAGTGCAGGCCCTGGTGGCGGCCACGACCGCGCCACAGCCACGTCGGGCGACCAGCGGCGTTGACTCGGCGCGGGTGGCGATGATCACGGCGGTGCTGGAGCGCCGGGCCAATGCGCCTCTGAAGGGGCACGACGTCTATGTCTCGACCGTCGGCGGGGTGCGGCTGCGCGAGCCGTCGAGCGACCTCGCCGTGGCGATGGCGCTCGCCAGCGCGATCCTGGACATCCCGACCGATCCGCGGCTGATCGCCATCGGCGAGGTCGGCCTGGCGGGCGAGATCCGGCCGGTCCCCGGCGTGGAGCGGCGGCTGGCGGAGGCGTCCCGGCTGGCGTTCACCACCGCGCTGGTGCCCGTCGGGACGCGCGGCACTGCCTCGATCCCCGAACGACTGGAGGTGATCGAAGTGCCCGATCTGACATCCGCCGTCCGCCGCCTGGGCGCCGGCCCGCGCCTGGCGGTCGTCGATGGCTGACCCCTCCGCCGCCGACGCATACGCATCGGTGGCCCCAGCTGTTGCTGTCGACGGTTCCGACCGCGGCCCGCTACACGGCCCCGCCGACGTCTGTATGGCCGCCGTCAGTGTGCGCGGTGCCCCGTCAGTGAGCGGGGTGCCCCGTCAGTGAGCGGGGTGCCCCGTCAGTGAGTGCGGTGCCAGAGAGTGACGGCGTAGTCGACGCTGGTGCCCGGATGGGTGGCCAAGATGCGATCGGCGAGCGCGGGCTCGAACTCGATGCGCACGATCGCCTCGAAGGTGGCACGGTCGGGGCATTCCCAGGCCAGGTCGAGGTCGAGGGCGGTGAACCCCTGCCGTCGCCAGAAGCGGCGCACGGCGATCGGGTCATAGGCCGGCAAGGACGCGGCGAACCAGCCGCCGAACCGCGACCTCGTGGCGTCGTTGTCGAGGAACGCGGCGAGCCCACCGGGACGAAGAACCCGCTCGACTTCGGCAAGTCCGGGCTCGCAGCCCGGGCCGAAGAAGTAGGCCCAACGGGCGACGGCGACATCGACCGTGGCGTTCGCCAGGGGCAGATGCTCGGCCTCGCCGGTCAGCACCCCTGCTCGCCGCGCCACGGCCGGGCTCGGCGCCGGCGGCCCCGGGGCCGGTTCCGGCGCCGGAGATGGCGCCTGCCGCGCGCTGCTCTCGGGGCGATCGGCTAGGCGCGCGGCGGCCAGCCGGGCCAGAGGTGGGTGAGGTTCGAGCCCGAGGACGCGCGCACCTCGGTCGGCGAACCCCGGCAGGTGGTAGCCCGTGCCGCAACCGATGTCGAGCAGCGTCGCGCCCGCCAGCGGATGCAGGGCATCGATCGCCGCGCCGACCTGATCGGCCCGGTCGAAGGCCTGATTCTCCAACTCGTAGACGTCCGGGGTATGCCAGATGTTCGGGCTGGGTCGCACTCCGCCGTGTTCGCCGGCCGCTCGACTCACGGCTGCCGATATCTGCGCGACGTGCACCGCGCGCCGCCGGACCGCAAGGGGGTGCGCTCGCGGCCGGAGGTCATCGCCGGCGCCGCGGGCGCGGACGAGCCCGCGCGGCCACGGTCGCGGGGTGGATCAGGAGCGGGAGCAGCGTCTTGGCGCCGCTGGAGCGCACCAGCCGCACATTGTGCATGTGGGCCTCGCACCGGAGCACTAACTCGGCATACGCCTCGGCGCCCATCAACTCGATCAACTCCGGGCGCAGGCTGCGGTAGACGGGCTCGCGCCCGACGTGCGCATCGGGGTTGCCCGAGCAGTACCAATCCAGGTCGTGCCCGCCCGGGCCCCAGCCGCGCCGGTCGTACTCGGTGATGCTGATCTCGAGATAGGACGTGTCGTCCGGGAGATTGACCGTGCGATAGGTGCGCCGGATGGGCAGTTGCCAGCAGACGTCCGGCTTTGCCGTATGCGGTGCCCGCCCGGTCCGCACCGCCTGTTGGTGCAGGGCGCAACCGGCGCCCGCCGGGAAGCCCGGCCGGTTGAGGAAGATGCACGCACCGTCGACGACCTTGGTCTTGGTCGCCTCATCCTCCTTCTCGGTCCAGTCGCGACGACGAACCGATCCGGGATGGTGCTGCCAGGTCTCCTCGTCCAGTTCCGCGGCGATGACGGCGACGCGGCGCACATCATCGCGGTCGGTGAAATGGGAGCCTAGGGTGCAGCAGCCGTCATCGGGCCGGTCGGCATAGATGCCCTGGCAGCCGCCTCCGAAGATGCACGTCCAACTCGACGTGAGCCAGGTCAGGTCGCAGCGGAAGCGTTGCGCCGAGTCCGCCGGATCGTCGAATTCCACCCAGACACGAGGGATCTCCAGCGGGGTCTCACTCACAAGCGCCAACTGTAGGCACGCGCCTCGCCCATTCGCACCTACGCGGCCGGACGGGTGCGGTGGGCGGGCCCTATTAGGCTGGCCGGGTGCGCCTGGGTGTCATCGACATCGGATCGAATACGGTCCATCTGCTCGTCGTCGACGCCCATTACGGTGCCCATCCACTGCCGGCGGTCTCACACAAGATCGAATTGCGCCTGTCCGAGCACCTAGTCGACAACACCGTGGACGCGGCCGGTATCGCGGCGCTCTCGACCTTCATGCAGGAGGCTCGCGAACTCGCCGACGACCACGGCGTGGAAGAGATGCTGGCCTTCGCCACGTCCGCCATCCGCGAGGCCGGGAACGGCCAGGCCGTCCTTGACACGCTCGGCGCGCAAGCCGGCGTCCCGGTCCAGGTGCTGGCCGGGTCGGACGAGGCCCGCGTCACCTTCCTCGCCGCCCGCCGCTGGTGCGGCTGGTCGGCGGGCAATCTGCTGGTCCTCGACATCGGTGGCGGCTCCCTGGAACTAGCCATCGGCGTGGACGAGGAACCGGACGCCGCCGTGTCGGTGCCGCTCGGCGCGGGCCGGGTGACCAACGATCTGCTCGCCGGCGATCCACCCACGCCGGCGCGGATCAAGGAGGCCCGCCGCACCATCCGAGCCACACTGGCTGCGGGCGTGCGGCCGATCCTGCGCGCCCAGGACGCCGACACCGTGGTCGGGACCTCCAAGACCTTCCGTTCCCTGGCCCGCCTTGCGGGCGCGGCCCCGAGCAACGCCGGCCCCCTGGTCACCCGCACCCTGGACCGCGACGACCTGCGGGAGGTGATCGCCACGCTGGCGCCGCTGACCGGCGCCGAGCGCACGCGACTCCCGGGCGTATCAGGGGTGCGCTCCCACCAGGTGCTCGCCGGCGCCCTCGTCGCCGAAGCCGCCATGGATCTGCTGCACGTCCAGCGCTTGACCATCTGCCCATGGGCCCTGCGCGAAGGCTTGATCCTTCGGCGCCTCGACGTCATCCCCGATCCGGGAGGAAGCAGTCCTGGGGATGCCTGATCGCCCGGTCGTCGCGCTGTCCTCGGCCTCGGTCTATCCCGAGTCCACGGCTTCGGCATTTGCGCTCGCTTCCCGCCTCGGCTACGACGGGGTCGAGGTGATGGTCATGCCGGATCCGGTCAGCCGCGAGGCCGGGGCCCTCGCGCGACTGAGCGAACTCCACGGCCTGCCCATCGTCGCCATCCACGCACCGACCCTGCTTCTCACCCAGCGGATCTGGGGTCCTGACCCATGGACCAAGGTGGACCGGTCCATCGAGTTGGCCCAGGAGGTCGGCGCATCGGTCGTCGTGGTGCACCCGCCCTTCCGCTGGCAGAAGGGTTATGCCGAGACCTTCGTGCAGGGGGTCGCCGCGCGGGAGTCCACGTCGGGGATCACCATCGCGGTCGAGAATATGTATCCCTGGCGGGCCCGCCAGCGCGAGGTGCTGGCCTATCTGCCCCACTGGGACCCGACCCCGCAGCCGTTCCGGCACGTCACGCTCGATCTCTCGCATACGGCGACCGCCGGCTCGGACGCGATGGCGATGACGCGCGAACTGGGGTCGAGGCTGACCCATTTGCACCTGGCCGACGGCCTGGGTGGCCCGATGGACGAGCACCTCGTGCCGGGTCGGGGGAACCAGCCATGTGCCGAGGTCCTTGAGCACCTGGTGGCCGACGCGTTCGCCGGTTCGGTGGTCGTGGAGGTGAGCACCCGGCGACTCGACCCCCACGCCCGGGCCGGTGACCTCGCCGAGGCGCTGGCCTTCGCCCGCCTGCACCTCGACCCGCCCGAGCGGTCCGCGGCCGCAGCGGCCGTGCACGAGCCCACAGCTGTGGACCTCGCCAGGATCGACGCCCGCGCCGAGGCCGGCGTGGTGGGCGTGACCGCTGACGCTAGCGAGATCGACGGCGCGCCGGGACGCAAACGCCCGACGCGGGCCCGCGCGCCGCGGGCAGCGCGCGCAACCAAACCCGCCCGGACGGCCCGGGCGCCCAAGGCGGCAGCACCGCCGAAGTCTTGTCGGCCCAAACCGCCGCGGAGCGAGTCGTGAGTCCGCGCGGGCGGCGGCCGGTGGGAGCCGACACCCGCGGCGAGATCGTCGCGGCGGCGCGGATCGAGTTCGCCGCCAAGGGTTATGACGCCACGTCGCTGCGCGCGATCGCCAGCCGGGCTGGCGTCGACCCGGCGCTGATCCACCACTATTTCTCCGGCAAAGCAGCCCTCTTTGCCACCGTCATGGCCATCCCGATTGACCCGAGCGTCATCGTTTCCGGCCTACTGCACACCCCCCGGGAGCAGATCGGGGCGGCGATGGTCCGCAGCTTCTTCGCGATCTGGGACCAGCCGCCGGGGCGGGAGCGGATGCAAGGGCTCATGCGGTCTGCCATCACCAACCACGAGGCGGGCCGGATGCTGCGGGAGTTCCTCACCGGCGAGGTGTTCACGCGGGTGACCGCGGAGATGGATGCTCGCGTACCGACCGTCGAGCGGCCCACGTCAACGCCCGAGATCCGCGGCGGGTTGGCCGCGGCGCAGATGGTCGGCGTCGCGATCATGCGCTATGTCATCGAATACGGACCGGTCGTCGATGCGGGCGTGGAGGAGTTGGTCGCCCTGCTCGGCCCGACCCTCCAGGCGTATGTCGCACCTCCGCCCCGATCGTGAGCGCGGCCGGCGCGCAGGTCAGTCGGTTCGTCGGCGCAACGTCAAGGAGCCGAGCAGCAAGGCCCCGATGATGAACCCGAGCAGGATCAGCACGTCGCCGCGCACCTGACCCCAGGGGGAGGAACTCGTGGTCACCGCGGACATGGCGTCAACGGCATACGACAACGGCAGCACATCGGAGAGCCAGCGCAGCGGGTCGGCAAGGCCGGCGCGCGGCGCGAGCAGGCCGCACAGAAGGAACTGCGGGAGCACGAAGGCCGGCATGAACTGCACGGCTTGGAACTCTGTGTGCGCGAAGGCGCTCGCGAGCAGACCCAGCGCCGTGCCGAGAACGGCGTCGATGACGGCGATGGCGACAAGCATCCAGACCGGTCCGGAGATGTCCAGCCCGCAGACGTAGATCGAGAAGGCGGTCGCGATGACCGCCTGGAGGATCGCCATGACCGCGAAGGCCAGGGCATACCCGACCATGAAGTCGCCCCGGCCGAGCGGCGTGGTCAGCAGCCGTTCCAGGGTTCCGGAGGTGCGTTCGCGCAAGGTGGCAACGCTGGTGACGACGAACATCACGACGAAGGGGAACACGCCGAGCAGGGCCGGCCCGACCCGGTCGAAAAGGGGAGTGCCGTCGAAGACCCACGCCAGCAGGCCCATCAGCACGCACGGCACGACCAGGAGCAGGGCGACGGTGCGGTGGTCGCCGCGGATCTGGGCGAGCACCCGGCCGGCCGTCGCCAGGGTCAGGCGCGGGTTCACTGCGCCACCTGCGACGATTCGATGAGGGTCAAGAAGGCCGTTTCGGGGTCGTTGGTGCCCGTGCGGGCGAGCAACTCGGCCGGCGTGGTGTCCGCCACCAGCCGTCCCCCGCGCAGCAACAGCAACCGGTCGCACCGGGTCGCCTCGTCCATGACATGGCTCGACACCAGCAAGGAGGTGCCGGATTCCGCGAGGCCGTGGAAGAGCGCCCATAGATCGCGGCGCAAGACGGGGTCGAGTCCGACCGTGGGCTCGTCGAGCACCAGCAGGTCGGGACCGCCGACCAGGGCCGCCGCGAGCGAGACCCGCGAGCGCTGGCCGCCGGAGAGGGTCTCGACGCGGCGATCGCGATAGGGGGTCAGATCGACGCCGGCGATGGCTTGATCCACGGCCTCCTCGCCGACCCCGACCATCGCCGCGAAATAGGCGACATTGGCGCGGACCGACAGATCGGCATACACGCTCGGGCCCTGGGTGACATAGCCGACCCGGCGCCGCAGTTGGGGGCTGCCGGCCTCCAGGCCGAAGACCTCCACTCGCCCGCTGGCGATCCGCTGGACACCGACGATGGATCGCATCAAGGTGGACTTACCGCTGCCGCTCGGGCCCATCAGGCCCACGACCTGGCCGGGCGGGACGGCGAAGGAGAGATCAGGCAGGACCGGTCGCCCACCACGGGTGACGACCAGGCCCTCGACGGCTACTGCCGGCGAGATATTCACCATGTGCTGAAATATAGCACCTCGAAGGCTCGTCTCCTGAAGGGCCCGCACCACCCGGGTGAGTAGCCTGCTGCCATGGGTCCGGCTGAACTGCTGCGCAAGTCCCTCCTCACGCTCGCCGACTCCGGCCGCGTGCGCGACATCGTCGAGCGGGCGCCGGTTTCGCGCTCGGTCGTCAAACGGTATGTGCCGGGCGCGTATGCCGCGGATGTCGTCACTGCGGTCGCGGACCTCGGTGCCAACGGGCGGGCGGCGACCATCGACTACCTGGGCGAATACACGACCGACGTGGAACAGGCCGAAGCGACCACCCAGGCCTACCTCGACCTGTTGCGCCTGCTCGCTGACGAAGGGCTCACCAGCGAAGGACGCGCCGAGGTCAGCGTCAAACTCAGCGCGATCGGCCAATCGCTGCCCGCCGACGGGCCGGCGATCGCCCTGGAGAACGCGCGGACGATCTGCTCTGCCGCGCTCGCGGCAGGAACGACGGTGACCCTCGACATGGAGGACCACACCACGACGGACGCCACCTTGGAGGCCCTGCAGGCGCTACGCGCCGACTTCTCCTTCGTCGGTGTGGCGATCCAGGCCTACCTGCACCGCACCGAGGGCGACTGTCGCGATCTGGCCACGGACGGCAGCCGGGTGCGCCTGTGCAAGGGCGCGTACGCCGAGCCCGAGTCGGTCGCTTATCAGGACGCCGATGACGTGGCCAAGTCCTATGTCCGGTGCCTGAAGGTCCTGCTCGCCGGCCCTGGCTACCCGATGATCGCCACCCACGACCCCCGGCTGGTCGAGATCGCCGCGGCGTTGACCCGCCACCACGGCCGTCCGACCGACAGCTACGAGTTCCAGATGCTCTACGGCGTGCGGCCCGAGGAGCAACGCCGGATCGCCGACCGGGGCAATCAGATGCGCGTTTATGTGCCGTATGGCGAGGAGTGGTACGGATACCTCATGCGCCGGATGGCCGAACGACCGGCCAACGCCTTCCTTTTCGCCCGCTCGCTCATCTCCCGAAACTAAGGACCCGCCAGCCCATGACCATCGCCATCTTCGGTGCCGGAGTGATGGGTGAGACCCTCCTGTCCGGCCTGATTCGCAGCGGCCGAGCACCCGGCGACCTCGTCATCACCGAGCGCCGCGCGGATCGCGCCGCCGAACTCGAAGCCAAATACGGCATCTCGGTCGTCGACAACGCGGCCGCCGCCGAATCGGCCGACGTGCTCGTGCTCGTCGTCAAGCCCCAGGACATGCGCAGCCTGCTGGCCGAGATCGCCCCGGCCATCGCCGTGGGCAATGTCGTCATCTCGCTTGCGGCTGGTATCACCACCGAGGTGCTCGAAGGCGGCCTGCCGGCAGGCACCAGCGTCGTGCGGGTGATGCCCAACACCCCGGCCCTGGTCGACCAGGGCATGGCGGCGCTCTCGCGCGGTGCCCACTGCACCGATGAGCACATGGCCATCGCATCGGACCTGCTCGCCTCCTGCGGGAAAGTGATCGAGGTCCCTGAGTCCTATCAGGACGCGGTGACAGCCATCTCTGGGTCCGGGCCGGCATACGTCTTCTATGTCGTCGAGGCGATGATCGAGGCGGGCGTCGTGCTGGGCCTGCCACGCGCGACCGCGACGGAGTTGACCGTCCAGACTCTCTACGGAGCGGCGACCATGATCCGCCAGACCGGCACCCACCCGACGGTCCTTCGTGAGCAGGTCACCTCGCCAGGAGGCACCACCGCGGCCGCGCTGCGCATCCTCGACGACCACCGGGTGCGGGCGGCCTTCGTCAGCGCCGTTGAGGCGGCCGCGGAGCGCTCCGGCGAGCTGTCCCGCTCCTGAACACCGGCCCCAGCCAGGGTGAACAGCGGCCGTCCGATCCGCCCGCATCCCCGCGGCATGACACGATGGGCCCATGACGGAGATCGTGGTTCGCGCCTTGACCGAGGACGAGTGGGAGCTGCTGCGCTCCTTGCGCCTGAACGCCCTCCGGGAGTCTCCCGACGCGTT
This sequence comes from Nostocoides vanveenii, assembly GCF_039531165.1. Lineage (NCBI taxonomy): Bacteria > Bacillati > Actinomycetota > Actinomycetes > Micrococcales > Intrasporangiaceae > Nostocoides > Nostocoides vanveenii. Next base: position 54,989 of record NZ_BAAAPN010000043.1, read on the forward strand.
CGTGGCCTCCTACGACGACGAGGCCGACGAGTCCGAGGACTTCTGGCGCGCCCGCCTGAGCCGGTCGCGCCGCCTGGTCGCCGAGGCCGATGGTGAGGCCGCCGGCCTGGTGAGCATAGGCACGCTCGACGGCGTGGACAACGGCGCCGAGTTCTTCGGTCTGTGGGTCGCGCCGCAATGGCGCGGGCGCAGCATCGCCGCCAATCTGGTGAAGTCCGGAGCGACGTATGCCGCCGAGCAGGGCTTCGACCGGATCGCCTACTGGGTGGGCACCGACAACGGTCGCGCGGTGGCTTTTGCCTCCAGTTTCGGCTTCCGCCCCACGGGCCGCCGCCGCCCGATGCGGGTCCAAAACGGCGACGGCGACGAGGAAGAGATCGCCATGGTGTTGCCGCTGACCGAGGACCGCCGCGGATTCTGATCGGGCGGCTCCCAGGCCGCGATAGCGTTCCCGTATGGGCGATGGGGCGCGGCTGATCTGGGATCCGGTCTTCACCGGGTACAACTTCGGTGACGGGCACCCCATGGGCCCGCTCCGACTCGACCTGACGGCCCGGCTGTGCAAGGAGTTCGGCCTCTTCGACATCGTCGCGCCGATAGCGCCCGAACCCGCGGACGACGACCTGCTGGCGACGGTCCACGACCGGGGCTTCATCGCTGCCGTCAAGCGGGCGTCCGCCGATCCCGCGACGGCGGAATCGGCATACGGGCTGGGGACGGAGGACGATCCGGCCTTCGTGGGGATGCACGAGGCGAGCGCTCGCATCGTGGGCGGCACGGTGGAGATGTGCCGGGCTGTCCACGCGGGCGAGATCGAGCACGGGGTCAACTTCTGCGGCGGCCTGCACCATGCGATGCGGGATCGGGCCAGCGGCTTCTGCATCTACAACGACATCGCGGTCGGCATCGCGTGGCTACTCGACCACGGCGTGGAGCGAGTGGCCTATCTCGATGTCGATGTCCACCACGGCGACGGCGTCGAGGCGATCTTCGCCGACGACCCGCGGGTGCTGACGGCCTCGATCCACGAGAACGGCCGACTGCTCTTTCCTGGCACGGGGTGGGCCCGCGATATCGGGCACGCGTCGGGGGAGGGCTACGCACTCAATGTGGCGCTGCCGGCGGGGACCTCGGACTCGGCCTGGCTGCGCGCCGTGCGCTCGGCCATCTTCCCGGTCGTGCGCGCCTTCAAGCCGCAGGTGCTGGTCACCCAGCACGGCTGCGACACGCACATGGAGGATCCCCTCGCCCATCTGACGCTGACCGTCGACGCGCAACGCCAGGCGATGCTCGACATCCACGACTTGGCTCACGAGCTCTGCAACGGCCGTTGGATCAGCCTCGGCGGCGGCGGTTACGAACTGGTCAACGTCGTCCCGCGAGCCTGGACGCACCTGACCGCCATCGCCGGACACCGCCCGATCGAACCCCAGACCGAGATCCCCCAGGCTTGGCGCGACCAGGTCGCCGCGCTCACCGGTCGCCGCGGACCGGCCCGGATGAGCGACTTGCCCCCGGGCAGCAGCCCCATCTGGGTCCAGCCCTGGGAGCTCGGTTACAACCCCCACAGCCCCGTCGACGCCGCCGTGATGGCCACACGCGAGGCGATCTTCGCTCACCACGGTTTGGACGTTTGGTTCGACTGACAGCGGTCCCGGAGCTCGGCGCCCGGCAGGGTGACTTAGCGGGGTTTAGGTGACGTCCAGCAGGTTCTACCCTGCTGGACGTCACCTAACTGCTGCTAGCAGACGTTAGGTTCGGGGCCGCCGGCCGGCGTGTCGGCTGGACAAGCCCGGGGAAATTTCACTCGGTCGGTGGCCCCGGCTTCACAGGAGTAACAACTGCCCCTATGGTTGCTCCCGACGAGATTGCGTAGGAATCCGCCGGAGGGGAAGCCGGCGATGCGCGATAGAAAAGACGAGGTTCGCATGTCTGCCGACCGGCAGCTTTCCGAGGTCAAATTCCTCACCGTGGCCGAAGTGGCCGCGATCATGCGCGTATCGAAGATGACCGTGTACCGAATGGTCCACGGTGGCGAGCTTCCCGCGATCCGCGTCGGACGGTCCTTCCGCGTGCCGGCCGACGCCGTCGATGCCTATCTCGAGACCGCCTTCATCGAAACCGCCTGACTCAGGACGTATGCCGGCCTGCCCGGCACCCGCTGCTGGCGACCGCGTGGCGGCCCGAGAAAATATCGCCACCACAAACCGTGCCCAAGGACACCTGGGGCACGGTTTGGGCGTGCCGACTGCCGCCGGTAGGCTGTCCCTTCAGGTAGCTCACGCGGCCACCGACCGAGTCGATCACGGCGGCTGCGATGCGTCCGATGATCTCCACACGTTACGAAGCAAGGGTTGTCAATGGGTTCTGTCATCAAGAAGCGGCGCAAGCGGATGGCCAAGAAGAAGCACCGCAAGCTGCTGCGCAAGACGCGTCACCAGCGTCGCAACAAGAAGTAACCCTGGCGCCCCGCGCGGGCGTGACGTGAGGTAGGAGAGCACCATGCCGGAAGTCGTCCTGATCACCGGCGTGTCCCGCTATCTCGGTGGCGCCTTCGCGCGCGCCCTGTCGCAAACCGACGAGGTCCCCCGGATTATCGGCGTCGACGTCGTCCCACCCCCGCGCCCGATCGGCGGTGCCGAGTTCGTGCGCGCAGACATCCGCTCACCGATGATCGGCAAGATCATCGAGCAGCAGCAGGTCGACACCGTTGTCCATATGGGCGTCATCGCGACCCCGCTGAACGCCGGTGGCCGGGCGACGCAGAAAGAGATCAACGTCATCGGGACGATGCAGTTGCTCGCGGCCTGCCAAAAGAGCACTCGCGTGCAACGCCTCGTCGTCAAGTCGACGGCCGGTGTCTACGGCTCCTCCTATCGGGACCCGGCGATGTTCACCGAGGACATGGCCGCCCGGCGGCTGCCCAACGTCGGTTTCGGCAAGGACTCGGTCGAGGTCGAGGCGTATGTCCGCGGCTTCGCCCGGCGCCGCCCCGACGTCGGCATCACCGTGCTGCGGCTTGCGAATGTCATCGGCCCGCGCATCCGCACGGCGATGACCGACTTCTTCCGGCTCCCGCTGATCCCGCTGCCTCTGGGCTGGGACGGCCGCCTGCAATTCCTCCACGAAGACGATGTCGCAGCGGCAACCGTCCGGGCGACCCTCGCCCCGCCGGCCGGCACGGTCAACGTCGCCGGCGACGGGATCATCACGGTCAGCCAGGCCACGGCCCTGACCGGGCGCCCCTTCGTCAAGATTCCCGCGGTCGCCACCCGCGGCGCCAACTCGCTCTTCAAACGCACCGGGATCCTGGACTTCTCGCCCGAGCAACTGGAGTTGCTGGTCCACGGCCGCGGCCTCGACACCAGCAAGATGCGCCACCTCCTCGGCTTCGAGCCGACCTGGACTACCCGTGGCGCCTTCGAGGACTTCGTCGCCGCCGCGCCCCGGCCGGTCGACCAGGCCCTCGCCGCCGTCTCCTCCGCCGCCGACGTCGCCGAAGAGGCCGTGCACGCGGTCACCGGCGTCCTCGTGACCGGAAAGGCCCACCAATGAGCACGCCACGCCGCCCCTCCGTCGCCGCTGGCGCGGCCCGCGCCTCGAGCGAGCGCGCCCGCCGCACCGCCACGCCCCTGCTCGGCGAGCCGGCGAGCCACTTGCGCGTGGTCCAGCCCGACGAACTCGCGCCCGAACCGCCCTTCGCCGCCCATCCCTCCGCACGCCCGTCTGCCCCCGGCAAGCCCGGGCTGAAGGAGTTCGTCGCGGGTGTTCGCGCCGTCGCCCACCGGGCCGCCGGGCCGTTGGGTATGTCGCGCGACGAGGCTGAGGCCAAGGCCGCCGAAGCCGTCGCGTTCATCCGGCGCCGGCTGACGGGCGACTACGCCGTCGACAACTACGGCTATGACGCGGACTTCGCCGAGCACATCCTTTACCCCCTGCTCCGGCCGCTCTTCTACACCTGGTTCCGCGTCGAGGTCCGCGGCCTGGAGAACATTCCCAGCACCGGTGGCGCGCTCCTGGTGGCCAATCACTCCGGCACGGTCGCGGTCGATTCCCTGATGACCCAGGTCGCCATCCACGACAAGCACCCTGCGCACCGCCAACTGCGCGAGCTCGGCGCGGACCTGGTCTTCGGCACTCCCGGCCTGGGCAGCATCGCCCGCAAGGGCGGAGCCACCCTCGCCACCAACCCCGACGCCGAACGCCTGTTGACCAGCGGCGAACTCGTCGGTGTCTGGCCCGAGGGCTTCAAGGGTGTCGGCAAGCCGTTCAACGAGCGCTACAAACTTCAACGCTTCGGCCGCGGCGGTTTCGTTTCCGCGGCCATCCGCACCGGGGTGCCCATCATCCCGTGCGCGATCATCGGTGCCGAGGAGATCTACCCGATGATCGCCAATCTCAAGGGCTTGGCCAACCTGGTGGGTCTGCCCTATTTCCCGGTCACGCCCACCTTCCCCTGGCTCGGCCCACTGGGCATGATTCCGTTGCCGAGCAAATGGATCATCGAGTTCGGCCCGCCCGTCGACACCGGCGCCTTCGACCCGAAGGCCGCCGACGATCCGATGATCGTCTTCGACCTGACCGACCGGGTGCGCGAGACCATCCAGCAGACCGTCTACGGCCTCCTGGCCTCGCGGCGCTCTGTCTTCCACTGACGGCGTGCGACGGCCTCGCGCGCGCCCAGCCCGTATGCCGTCCGCTCACCGCGTGTCCGCACCGGGGGCCGGGACTGTCCCGCCGGTTGTGCTCATCGGCCGCCCGGGTTGTCACCTGTGCGCGGACGCGGAGCCGGTCGTGCGCGCAGTGGCGGCCGAGTTCGGACTGACTGTTGTCGAGCAGTCGGTGGACGACGACGCGCGCCTGAGCGCGGCATACGGCGATCTGATCCCGGTGGTGTTGATCGACGGAGAGGTCCACGCCTACTGGCGGGTCGATCCGCAACGGCTGCGCGCCGGGCTCGGCGCCCGTGGTCGCTGACCCACGGGCGCAGGGTGACGCTGCTCACGTGGCCGTCGAGACGACGAAGGACCATGCCCGCAGGGGTATCTCACTCTGCACGCGAGACTTTGTGAAGGCCTTCACAAGCGCGTAGCCTTGCGAGAAGCGCGAGGGTGCCGATCGGCACCCGGATCGCCCCGACCACGCCTGACAGAACGAGGTGACCGAGGTGTCAGCGACCGAGATCCGGCGTCGCGGCATCCCTGACGCCACGGTCGCCCGCCTGCCCGACTATCTTCGCGCGTTGACCTCGATGAGCGGCAGGGGGGTCGTCTCGACCTCCTCCGAAGCGCTCGCGGCGGCCACCGGCGTAGGCTCGGCGATGGTGCGCAAAGACCTCTCGTTCCTCGGCAGCCATGGCGTGCGCGGCGTCGGGTATGACGTTACCCACCTCTCGGTCGAGATCGCCCGGGCGCTCGGTCTGACGCGCGACTGGCCCGTGCTGATCGTCGGCATGGGCAACCTCGGGCGCGCCCTCGCCGCCTATGGCGGTTTCGCGGCGGGCGGATTCCAGCTCGTCGCGCTGATGGATCGGGATCCCGCAGTCGTCGGCCAGCCCGTGGCCGGCCTGGTGGTCAGCGCGATGACCGCGCTCCCGGCGCTGGCCGCGGCCCCCGACACGCTGGGTGTGATCACCACCCCCGCGCACGCCGCCCAGGAGGTCTGCGACGCACTCATCGCGGCCGGTGTCACCTCGATCCTGAACTTCGCCGCCGTGACCTTGAACGTGCCTGCCGGCGTCGATGTGCGCAAGGTCGATGTCGCAACGGAACTGCAGATCCTCGCCTTCCATAAGCAGCAGCGCAGCCGCGCTCCGCAGCTGGCGGTGGCGCCGTGAGCCTGCTCGTCCTCGGCCTCTCCCACCACAACGCACCCCTCGACCTGCTCGAACGGATCAGCCTCGACGCCTCCGGCCGCCGCGATCTCGCCCACGCCATCGCCGGGAGCGAGCACGTCCGCGAGGTCGTCGTTGTCTCCACCTGCAACCGGACCGAGGTGTATGCCGAGGCCGCCACCTTCCACGGCGCGATCGCGGACATCACCGATGCCCTGTCCGGGCAGTCGGGCCTTCCGCGGGCCGACCTGACCGAGCGACTCGGGGTGCACTACGAGGATGGTGCGATCGCGCATACCTTCCGGGTGGCAAGCGGTCTCGACTCGATGGCGTTGGGGGAGAACCAGATTCGGGCACAGCTGCGGGTCTCGTTGCACGAGGCACAAGCTGCCGGGCTGACCGGGTCGAGCCTCAACCAGCTCTTCCAGCAGGCGTTGCGGGTCGGCAAGCGCGTCCACACCGAGACCGGCATCGAGACGTATTCCTCCTCGCTGGTCGAGACCGCATTCGGGGCGGCCTCGCAGATCGTCGGCCCCCCGGTGCAAACGCGACTCGTCGTCGTCGGGGCGGGCGCAATGGCGGCATTGGTAGCGACCACGGCGGCGCGCGCGGGCTACGGCTCGATCGTCATCGTCAACCGGACGTATGCCCGCGGTGAAGCCCTGGCCTTCCGCGTCGGCGGCCGCGCCGCCCACCTAGCCGAACTTCCCGATGCCCTCGGCGCGGCCGATGTGGTTGTGTCGTGCGTCGGGGCGCCCGGCCTGGTGCTGACGGCATCCGTGGTGGACGCGGCGCGGGCGGAGTCGCAACGGCCCCAGGTGTTGGTCGATCTGGCGATGCCGCACGACATCGAGCACGCGGCCGGGGACCTGCGGGGGGTCACGCGACTCGGGTTGGATCACCTGGGCGCCCGGCTGCGCGCGGTAACGGGCAACCCCGTCGTCCGGGCGGCCACCGGCCTGGTCGACACCGAGGTCGCCGACTTCATCAGCGCCCGGTCCGTCCAGGCCGCGGTCCCGACGATCGCGGCCATGCGCGAGCGGGGCGCCACGATCCTCGCCGGTGAAGTGGGCCGCCTGCGCTCGCGCACGCCGAATCTCGGCGACGCCGAACGTCGCGAGGTCGAGATCGCCATGGGTCGCCTCGTCGACAAGCTCCTGCACGGCCCCACCGTGCGGGTCAAGGAACTCGCGGCCAGCGGCCGGATGGCCGAGTATGCCGACGCCCTTGCCGAACTCTTCGCACCCGCGCCGGCCGCGGAATCGGGTGCGGTGACCTTGCCGGCGCTCGCCTACGACCGACCCAGCGAGGGCGGGTCGAGCGAAGTCACCGGCGCAGCCTCCGGCGCCGGCGACTCCGAACGGGTCGCCGGTGTCGGCCCGACCGCTGGTGGCCTCACGGGCGCGGCCGGCGAGAGCGACCGCGGCCGGGCTGTCGAGCGGGAGGCGTGATGATCGCCTTTCGCCTCGGCACCCGCCGCAGCCGGCTCGCCCTGACCCAATCGGGCCAGATCGCCGACGCCTTGCGTGCGGCCGGCCACGACGTCGAGCTCGTCGAGATCGTTACCGAGGGTGACACCAACCGGGCGGCCCTGGAGACCATCGGTGGCACTGGCGTGTTCGCGTCCGCGCTGCGGCGGGCCTTGCGCGCCGGGGATATCGACCTCGCGGTCCACTCGCTCAAGGACCTGCCGACCGCGCCCGAAGCCGGCCTGGTCATCGCCGCGACCCCTGTTCGCGAAGACGTCCGGGATGTCCTGGTGGCCCGCGACGGCCTGACCCTCGGCGAGTTGCCGTCCGGAGCCCGCATCGGCACGGGCTCGCCCCGCCGCGAGGCCCAGCTGGTGGCTCTGGGCCTGGGCGTCGAGATCGTCCCGATCCGGGGCAATGTGGAGACCCGTCTGGCCCTGGTTGACACAGGCGAACTCGATGCCGTCGTCCTCGCGCGCGCCGGCCTGCTGCGCCTCGGCCTGGCCGATCGCGCGACTGAGGTCCTCGACCCGATCCAGGTCTTGCCGGCTGCCGGTCAGGGTGCCCTAGCCCTCGAGTGTCGCGCCGATGACTCCGCCGTGTGCGAGGTCCTGGCCGCCCTCGATGATCCCGAAACGCAGGCCTGCGTGACGGCCGAACGCACCGTGCTCGCCCTCCTGGAGGCCGGCTGCACGGCGCCCGTCGGCGTGCTCGCCGAGGTGGTCGAGGGCGTTACTGCCCTCGACCTGTCCGTCCGGGCGTTCGTCGGCACCCGCGACGGCGCCCTGCAACTGCGCCGTTCCGTCACCGGTCCGGCCGACGACCCGGTGGGTGTCGGCACCCGATTGGCCGCCTTGCTGCTGGCGGACGGCGCCGCGCAGGCGCGCGTCGAGCGCGGCTTCGGCGCGCCGGCCAGCCCCACGACCCCGTCCGGCGGCACGACCACACTCGATCCCCCGGGCGAGGGCCAACTGGCCGCCACCGCCGAGCCGGCGACGAGACCCGGCATGCTCGCCCAGACGACCGCAATCGACGAATCGGAGAAGACCACGTGAGCCCGCTCAGCCCCTCGGCCGCCCACTCGGCGCGCCGCCCGGCATCGGTTGCCTTTGTCGGGGCGGGTCCGGGCGACCCCAGTCTGCTCACGCTCGCGGCCGTCGCCGCGCTGGAGAGCGCCGACGTCGTCGTCACCGACCAGCTGACCAAGGCCTCCCTCGTCGCGGCGCATGCCCGTCCCGATGTCGAAGTCGTCGACGCCTCGCACGGCACCCATGGGCAGCCGTTGACGCACGCCTCGCGCGCCAAGATCGTGGTCCAGGCGGCCAAGGCCAACCCCGGTGGCCGCGTCGTGCGCCTGATGGACGGCGACCCGACGACCTTCAACGGCCTCGCCGAGGAGGCCCTCGCCTGTCGCAAGGCGGGGATCACCGTCGATATCGTGCCCGGAGTCACCGCGGTGACCGCGGTCCCCGCGTATGCCGGCATCCCCTTGACCTCCCCGGCCGCCTCCGCGGTTCATGTGATCGCGGCCGGCGACAGCGGGGCCGACTACGCGCGCTCGGTCGATCCGAGAACCACGGTCGTCCTGCTCGGAAACGCCGCAGCCCTGGCCGGCGCCCTCGTGGCACTCGCGGACGCGGGGCGCGACCCGGCGACGCCGGTCGCGCTGACCGAGCAGGGCACGACGACCCGGCAGTGCACGCATACGACCGATCTCGCGCACGCGGCGACCGTGGTCGCCACGCTCGGGCACCCCTCGCTGGCGGTCGTCGGCCCGACCGTCGCGCTGCGCGAGCAGTTGTCGTGGTTCGAGTCGAAGGCGCTCTACGGGTGGCGCGTGCTCATCCCGCGCACCCAGGACCAGGCCGGGTCGGCCGTGGCCCTGCTCGCCACCCACGGCGCCGGCGCCGATGTGGTGCCGACCATCAGCGTCGAGCCCCCGCGCACGCCGCATCAGATGGACCGCGCGATCAAGGGCCTTGTCACCGGTCGTTACGAATGGGTCGGCTTCACCTCGGTCAACGCGGTCAAGGCGGTGCGTGAGCGCTTCGAGGACTTTGGTCTCGACGCGCGGGCCTTCGCCGGGCTGAAGGTCGCGGCCGTCGGTGGCGTCACCGCGGAAGCCCTGCGGGCCTGGGGGATCAACCCGGACCTGGTGCCAACCGGCGAGAAGTCCGCGCGCGGGCTGCTGTCCGACTGGCCCGAGTACGACGCCGATCTCGATCCGATCAACCGGGTCTTCCTGCCGCGGGCCGATATCGCGACCGACACGCTCGCTGCCGGTCTGCAGGAGATGGGGTGGGAGGTCGAAGATGCGACGGCCTATCGCACCGTTCGCGCCGCGCCGCCGGCGCCCGAGGTGCGGGAGGCGATCAAGTCCGGCGACTTCGACGCGGTCGTGTTCACCTCATCCTCGACGGTGCGCAATCTGGTGGGCATCGCCGGCAAGCCGCACCCGTCGACGGTCATCGCCTGCATCGGGCCGGCGACCGCCAAGACCGCCGAGGAGCACGGTCTGCGCGTCGACGTCCTCGCCCCCGAGGCCTCGGTGGCGAGTCTGATCGAGGCGCTTGCGGAGTACGGCCGGGCGCTCGCGCGGCAGGCCCACGAGGCCGGAGTGCCCGTGCTGCGGCCGAGCGCACGACGCAAGGTCGCCAGCCGGCGCAAGGCCCGCTGATGGGCTATCCGGCCATCCGCCCGCGGCGGCTGCGGGCGACCCCGGCACTGCGGCGACTGGTTGCCGAGACGCGCGTGCACCCGGCTGATCTAGTGCTTCCGGCCTTCGTCCGGGAGGGCATCGACGCGCCGGTGCCGATCGGCGCGATGCCGGGGGTGGCGCAGCATACGGTCGCGTCGCTCGTCGACCTCGCGCACCAGTGTGTGGCCGCGGACATCGGCGGGATCATGCTCTTCGGCGTGCCGCTGGCCAAGGACGGACGTGGCAGCGGGGCCGACGATCCCGACGGCATCCTCAACGTCGCGACCCGCGCCGTCGCGGACGCGGTCGGCGGCGAACTGGTCGTCATGACCGACCTGTGCCTGGATGAGTTCACCGATCACGGGCACTGTGGCGTCCTCGATGCGCGGGGGCGCGTCGACAATGACGCCACCCTGGAGCGGTATGCCGCGATGGCACTGGCGCAGGCGCGCGCCGGCTCCGACGTGCTCGGGCTCTCGGGAATGATGGACGGCCAAGTCGGCCACGTGCGGGCGGCCCTGGACGCGGACGGGCATACGGACACGGTGCTGCTTGCCTATGCCGCGAAATACACCTCCGGGCTCTACGGACCCTTCCGCGAGGCGGTCGCGAGCTCGCTGGTCGGTGACCGGGCGGCCTACCAGCAGGATCCGGGGAACGCGCGCGAGGCGATCCGCGAGGTCGAACTCGACGTGGCCGAAGGTGCCGACATGGTGATGGTCAAGCCCGCCGGCCCACACCTGGACATCATCCGCGCGGTGGCGCAGATGTCCACCGTGCCGGTAGCGGCCTATCAGATCTCGGGAGAGTACAGCTCGATTGTCGCCGCCGCCGACCGTGGGTGGATCGACCGGGACCGGGCCGTCGATGAGTCGCTGATCCACCTCAAGCGGGCCGGTGCCGACATCCTGCTGACCTACTTCGCCCTGGAGTGGGCCGCCCGGAACCCCTAAACCCTGCTAGGCCGTGTTACGAAAGTGACTAGCGGGATTGTCGGTGTGTCGCGAGGACGCGGTGAGGCCTCCGGGGTAACTCAGGTGGTGTCTACGCCATCGCGTTAC